>DATKMG010000091.1:0-18529 GCA_035541995.1 Terriglobia bacterium | reverse complement strand
GGAAAGAGCCAAGATGCAGTAGTCATTCGTCACGGCTTCTACAAGGCTACTAATACAAACGCATTAAGTCATATTACAAAGGGTGGGGGGCCTCCTTGTGAGCAAATGCCACGAATAGCTAGACTGCGGTGGATAGTCTAACACCTACACTGACGAAATGTGGCCACCTTAGCCACCTTGGTGCCTGTCCTTAGTATTTAAGTATTTTGCCTGAGCAGGTCAACGACCTCGTCGAGCATTGCTGGGTCAGTCGCGACGGAGCGCGCGACCCTCCATCGAAACCGCATTTTTATGAGAGCCGGATAGGCGGCGCAAGTTAATAGGGGCTTGCCAAGAGGTGCAGCAAGGGGGCTTTTCACTCCCAAACGTCGAGCCTGGGTGCTTCCGTAGGGGGGGTACCTCTGGAAACTATCACCTGGGCCGGCCTCAGGACCTTTCCTTCCCAAAGGTAGCCCTTTTGAACTTCCTGGGTGATTATGTCTTCGGGGTATCGCTGGTTGAATTCCGCTTCAGTGGCTTGATGGAGGTTGGGATCAAATCGTTGCCCCACACTCTCGAAGCTCATGACCTGATGCTGTTCCAAAAGACGTTGGAGTTGGCGATAAATGGAAATGACTCCGGCATGAATCGGATGATCGCTCTTGAGTGCTTCAGACTGCAAGCCCCTTTCAAAGCTGTCCATTATGGCCAATACCCCCAATAAGACGTCCCGCTTGCCGGCCTTTCCAATATCGTCGATCTCTCGCCCCACCCGCTTGCGGTAGTTGTCAAAATCCGCCAGGGTTCTCAGGTGCTGGTCTTTTTCTTTCTTCAGCTCCTGTTCCAATTCACCGATTCGAGCTTCCAGCGCATGTTCAGCCGGGTGGGCCGGTTCTTCGGGTGTTACGACGACGGGATTCTTTTTGTTGCCTTTAGTCACGCTAGAGATCCTACTTGATAAAGTCCAGAAACTCGCTGCGGGTTTTGCTGTCGCTCTTGAAGCGACCCAGCATGCAACTGGTCACGGTTTTACTGTTCTGTTTCTGCACCCCCCGCATCATCATACAAAGATGAAAAGCCTCGATGACAACCCCCACCCCTTTTGGTTCCAGATGCTTCTCTATCGCAGAGGCGACGTCAGTGGTGAGTCGTTCCTGTACCTGGAGTCGACGGCTGAATACATCCACGATGCGGGGCACTTTGCTCAAGCCAATGATCGTATTGTTCGGCAAGTAGGCGATATGACATTTCCCATAAAAGGGAAGAAGGTGGTGCTCGCAAAGACTATAAACCTCAATATCTTTCACAATTACCATCTCATCGTAATCCGCTTTATAGATTGCGTTGTTGATGATCTGGTCAACATCCAACCTATATCCACGAGTCAGGAACCTCAGGCTCGCAGCCACTCGCTCTGGAGTTCTTGCCAATCCTTCGCGTCCGATATCCTCTCCGAGCTCCACTAGCATCTGTTGCACCAGGTCGATAAAGACATCCCTGGCAGCCACAGCCTTCTTGTTCATCAGTTCCTCCTTGCTCGATCAACATGACAACACAAATCAGCTGAGTTCCTCATCCCACCCTGCCAGCTTGGCTTTTATGCCTGCCATGAACTGGTCGGCTACTGCTCCATCTATCAAACGATGATCAAACGTCAGCGTCAGGTAAACCATCGACCGGATCGCGATGGCATCGTTAATGATCACAGGCCGCTTGGAGATGGCGCCGACACATAGTATCCCCACTTGAGGCTGATTGATGATCGGGGCTCCCAGCACACTCCCAAATATACCCGGATTTGTAATCGTAAATGTACCATTTTGCACATCCTCGGGTGTCAACTTCTTGCGGCGTGCACGGTCCGCCAGATCTGCAGCTGCCCTGGACAACCCCAGGAAATTCTTCTCGTCGGCGTTCTTGATCACCGGAACAATCAATCCCCAATCAAGGGCCACAGCCACTCCTATATTGATGTCTTTCTTATAGACAATGTTCCCATCTGCTACCGAGGCATTCAATATCGGGAATTTCTTGAGCGCTTCTGCAACCACCTTGATGAAGAACGGAACGTACGACAGCTTGACGCCTTCGCGGCGGAGAAATTCGGCTTCCTGTTGCTGTTTGAGCGCCACTATCCTGCTCATGTCCACTTCAAATACGGTAGTGGCATGAGCGGAGATTCGTTGGCTGTTAATCATGTGCTCCGCAATGCTGCGACGCATCCCGGACATGGGAACAACTTCCACTCGCCCCTCAGGAATACCGCGTGCTACCTCAGCATCGGCAGGAGGCCGCAAGGCCACGGAAGGTGTAGGAGGCGACTCCTTCTGTCGCTCGGATAGATAGCTTAGGATGTCCTTCTTGGTGACCCTCCCGCCTAGGCCAGTGCCTTCAAGGCCTTTCAAGTCAACATTCTCCTCCTTGGCAATCCGTTTGACTAATGGGGAATATCGGATCGCCGGAGCCTCGGGTCGCACTTCAGCTTGAGCAATCTTGGAATCGTCCACTGCCTGGGCCACCGATTTCTCAAAGACAGGAACTGTACTTTCTTTAAGATCAGGGGTAGCCGCTACTGGCCGGTCGTCACCAATGACGGCAACCACCGTGTTAACTTGGACTGTCTCGCCTTCCTTGACACGGATTTCAGAGAGGATTCCACTGGCTGGAGCCGGGATCTCGGAATCAACTTTGTCGGTGGAAATTTCGAAGAGCGGCTCGTCCCGGGTGACAGGCTCTCCCGGCGCCTTCAACCACCGGGTTACCGTGCCTTCAAAAATGCTCTCGCCCATTTGCGGCATGATCACATTAGTCGGCATTTAGATCTCCTGGGAACATAAGTCAGCAGTCGGTAGTGCCTATGACCATTTCAAATTCAGCTCCGGGGAACAAAACAGTCGAGGGCTGAGTTCTGCCAAGCGAATTCGTGCCTTAAGGCGCAGGAGGCGGGACGAGGGCATCCCGTCTCCAGCGCTATGGAGACGCCGCGCCCCCGCGGCGCCTCCGAAAACCGCATTTTCAAGATAGGAGCAAAAATTTGCCCTCTCCCCTTTTCCCCAGATCTTGTCCCTTGCCTTATGTTAATACGACACCAACTGCCGGGCTACGCGGACAATGTCAGAGGTTTTCGGGAGGAAGAAATCCTCCAGAGGCGCACTGTAAGGGACTGGTGTATCCGGGGCCGTGATCCGCATGATGGGGCCGTCCAAATACTCAAATGCCTCCTCACTGATAATAGCCGCTAACTCCCCGGCAATCCCGCCGGTGCGGGTGTCTTCGTGTAGCAAAATGACCTTGCTGGTCTTCTTGACCGACTCCAGGATCCGCTCTTTGTCCAAGGGTAATAAGGTTCTAAGATCGACCACTTCGGTGGAAATCCCTTCCTGGGCCAAAGTGGATGCCACCTCCAGGGCGTTATAGACCATGGCCCCATAGGTGACGATAGAGAGGTCCTCTCCCTGGCGTTTGATGTCGGCCCTCCCAATAGGCACCACGTACTCCTCCCGTGGCAGCTCCTCCTTGATGCGTCGATAGAGGAGTTTATGTTCAAAGTAAATGACCGGATCATCATCTCGGATTGCGGATTTGATCAGTCCTTTTGCATCGTAAGCGGTGGAAGGAACTACAACCTTGAGGCCGGGCGTGTGCACGTAGTACATCTCGGGACTCTGGGAATGGAATGGCCCACCATGAACCCCCGCGCCAGACGGCCCTCGTATCACAATGGGAACTCCGGCACCCCAGCGATAGCGACATTTGGCGGCGAAATTAGTGATCTGGTCAAAAGCGCACGAGATGAAGTCGGCGAATTGCATTTCCGCGACAGGGCGCATGCCCATCAGTGCTGCCCCAATTGCCGCCCCGACAATTGCCGATTCCGAGATTGGGGTGTCGACGACCCGCTCCTGCCCGAAATGACTTAGCATTCCTTCCGTCATGCGAAAAGCGCCACCGTAGACCCCAATGTCCTCCCCCAGGACAAAGACGTTCGCATCCCTTTCCATCTCCTCCCAGATACCCTGCCGAATGGCTTCCAAATAGGTCACAGGCGCCATAGTGGATGCTACCTCCCCCCTTGCGTGAAGAACGTGTCTGCAAAAGCCAGAGGAGCATCCATCGTAAGATCCGCGTAAACCCCGTCCAGAGCTTCGGCGGGATCGGGGTATGGATCGTTTTCCGCCAGTGCCAGGGCCTCATCAACCTCCCGAGATATCCTAACCGCCAACTGTTTGAGTCCGTCCTCCGTAGTGCCTTTTTCCTGAAGCAAGCGGGATTCGAGTCGGCGAATTGGATCCTTCTTCTCCCATTCTTTGAATAGTTCCTTCGGTACGTAGCTGGCGTCATCATGGGCAGAGTGCCCTGTCATCCGGAAAGTACGGCATTCAATGAGGCTGGGGCCTTCTCCGGCGCGGGCTCTGGAGATAGCGGATCGAGTTGCATCGTAGACCTCGATCACGTCATTTCCGTCAACTGACATACCCGGAATGCCGTAAGCATAGGCTCGGTGGGCAACACTTGAAATCGCCATTTGCTTGTTGAGCGGGGTCGAGTATGCGTATTGGTTATTGTTGCAGAGGAACACTACCGGAACCTTCTGGACCGCCGCCAGATTTAATCCCTCATGCCAGTCACCCCTGCTGGTTGCCCCTTCCCCAAAACAACAGAGGACCACGTTTTTCTGCCCACGCATTTTGTAAGCCATTCCGATCCCTGCGGCCACAGGCACTGTATCGGCCAGCATGCTGACAAAAGCCACTGTGCGCTTGGTCATGTCACCGATGTGCATGTTAGTGTCTTTTCCCTGACTGGGGCCGGTTTTCCGGCCCAGGTATTGAGCAAAGATGGCACGGGGGGTGAAACCACGAATCAGGAAAGCAGCCATGTCACGGTGTGACGGGCAAATGCAGTCTTCAGGTTGGAGTTGAATAGCGGATCCGGCGGCTATGGCTTCCTGGCCGCGACCAACATAAACGCCGCCAACGATTTTCCCTTGGCGGTATAGCTTGCGCTCTATGCGGATCTCCATTTCTCGGGCCAGCGACATATAATAAAGCATCTCAAGTAAAAGCTGATTGCCGAGGGTCACGGTTGATGTCTCCTTCGATTTCTGGAGAACTGGTCCTCTAGGCACTGCTTCCCCCCACACCTGGTAGAGAAACAATGTCAGGATCGATACGGCCTATGCAAACTTCAAATCTTATATCCCGGAAAGGCATCCACCTCAGGCAAGGCCTGCAGGTTTCTCGAAAATACCCTTCCAAAACAACTGCAGAATCGCTGTGTCACGAGGCGGATTTCGATAGGGGTCTCGAGAACCTCCTGCATCGACGTCACTCCCTTGGAGCATAGGCCACACGGAACAATGAAGCGAAAGTACCTAAGATCCGTGTTGACGTTGAGTGCTACCCCGTGTGAGGTAACCCACTGGCTGGTTCGGACTCCGATAGCAGCAATCTTCTTGTCTCCCACCCATACTCCGGTAGCTCCAGACACTCGTTCGCTTCTGATTCCAAACATTTCAAGCGTGTTGATGGTGCAGGATTCCAGTTGCCTTAGGTAACGTCCAATGTCGCGCTGCTGGCACTTCAGATCCATAATTGGATAGGCAACCAGCTGCCCAGGCCCATGGTAAGTGATGTCTCCACCACGGTCGACCACCTGAAAGTCAACCCCCCTTTTCTCCAGCTCCGCCTGCGGGACGAGGAGATGGCTCAGGTCTCCTGACCTTCCTAGCGTGACTATGTGGGGATGCTCTACTATTAGAAGACAGTCGGGAACCTGGTTGAGTTTCCGGCAGGCCACCACATAAGATTGTAGCTGCATGGCCTCTCGGTAGGAGCGCCGCCCTAAGTCCACGATCCAACATACATCCAGGTCCCCTGCCCGTTCCGACTCTCCCGCCAGACACAACTCTCTCTCAGTCGTAATAAACGCCATAACCACATCTATATAAAATAAATATGCTTTCTTTCCCTGCGAGTTCAATACTCCAGGCCTTCTGTATTTTAAACCAGACCTGCAATTCCTCAAAACAAAACCCGAGACGCAGAGAAGGAGGGCAGAGGTTGACAAGAGTTCACCCTTCCCACCAGAATGCTGGTATCCCCAGACCGCTAACGCCGTTGCGTGTCTTTGGGTCTATCCGGATAAAAGAAGAAGCAAGAGGAAATTATGAACCGACCAGAGATGTTGAGCCGCATTGGTAGTCAAACTGATCCATGGGATATGGTGATTGTGGGGGGCGGTGCAACCGGAGTCGGTATAGCAGTGGACGCCGCTTCCCGCGGGTATGAAGTCTTATTGCTCGAGCAGAGTGACTTCGGAAAAGGGACTTCCAGCCGCAGCACCAAGTTGATCCACGGAGGAGTTCGTTACTTGGAGCAAGGCAATATTTCCCTGGTCATGGAGGCTTTAAGAGAACGCGGAGTCCTGAGGCAGAATGCCCCGCATTTAGTGGGAGATTTGGGCTTTGTGGTGCCCAATTACGATTGGTGGGAAGCCCCGTTTTACGGACTGGGGTTGAAAGTCTACAATCTGCTTGCCGGTAAGTACAACTTTGGGCCGTCACAAATCCTTTCCCGGGAAGAAACTCTCCAGCGACTGCCAACTATAAAGACCGAAGGGTTGCGTGGAGGGGTTGTTTACTACGACGGCCAGTTTGACGATTCCCGATTGCTCATCAACCTTGTCACTACCGCAGCCGAGCAGGGGGCGACACTTCTAAACTACCTTCAAGTGGTGCGTCTTACCACGGGCAACGACGGGTTCATAAACGGCGTCATCGCCCGGGACTTGGATACGGGTCAAGAGTTCGAAGTCGATGCCAAGGTTGTAATCAATGCGGCCGGCCCTTTTTGTGATTCCATTCGCAGGATGGCCGACCCACATGTCCCTCCCTTGATTGCCCCTAGCCAAGGAATTCACCTTGTTTTCGACCACTCGTTCCTCTCCGGAGACAGTGCAATCATGGTTCCCCATACCCGTGATGGCAGGGTGATGTTTGCCATTCCATGGCACGGGCATACTTTGGTGGGAACAACCGACACGGCAGTTTCGACGCCTGTCCTGGACCCCGTTCCCATGGAAACGGAAATAGAGTTTGTCCTCACCACTGCTGCAGACTACCTCGATAGGCCTCCTAGCCGGTCTGATATTCTCAGCGTCTTCGCTGGCATCAGGCCGCTGGTCCGGTCTGGAGATGCGGGCAACACAGCCTCCCTGTCGCGGGACCATACCATCCACATTGATAACTCGGGTTTGCTGACTATCACAGGAGGCAAATGGACCACCTACCGCCATATGGCCGAGGATTGTGTCAACCAGGCCTCTATCCTGGCCCGCCTTCCTGAAAAGCCTTGTGTCACAAACCACCTCAACATTCATGGATTTCACAAGCATGCGGAGAAATTCGGCCCACTGGCGGTTTATGGGTCAGACGCACCGGCGGTGCTTGACCTTGTTCGTCTCGATGACAGCCTTGGAAAGAGACTCCATCCCGCGCTGCCCTACTGCCGCGCCGAGGTCCTTTGGGCTGTTCGCTTTGAGATGGCCCACCTTCTTGAAGACATTCTGGCACGACGGACTCGAGCCCTATTCCTCAACGCCAAGGCGGCCATTGAGATGGCTCCTGGGGTTGCAGAACTGATGGCACAGGAGTTGGGGCTGGATGAACACTGGAAGGCCGCACAGGTGAGCAGTTTTCGGGAATTGGCGAAAGGTTACCTGGTTGCTTAAACCCCTTATTCAGTGAAGGTTGATCGCGGTGAGGCAGATAGCCGCGGCTGTACCGTCCCTTAGATGGGCCGATCTGGGGCGTGCGGCTCTGGGGGTCTCGATGCTCACGTCGGCGGTTTCTTCATTGCCGAGCTAGGGCCCGGCGTTCCCAGAGGCGGCATCATTCGCCTCCCGGGTGATATAATAAATATGATCATGCGGCAAACAAGAATTTGGCGACTGAGGGAGTTGGTTTTCTTAGGGATCCTGGGTCTCATCGATCATGTCGGGAGCTCTGGACTGATGATGGCCCAGTCCGCCGATTTGACCTCGGAAAACATTGTGATTCGAGGGATTCTGGTCTGCTTGACTGCCGAAGGCCGGGAAGCCCCTTGTGCGGAAGGAGTACATTCCTATGGTTTGAAGGATAGTAGTGGCAGGGTTTACCCTTTGAAGGCAGACAAGTCTCTGGATACTTTGAGAACTGAACCGCGCATACAAAGCAAAGATTTTCAGCTTACGCTGAGACCAATTCAGAATTCATCCCTCTTCGAAATCATCAATGCCCGGTTTTTTCGGGACGGCAAGTTGTACGAATTTTATTACTACTGCGAGGTCTGTAACATTAAGACTTACCATCCAGGCTTGTGTATGTGTTGCCGCCAGGAGACGGAATACCGGGAAGACGTAGTAAAGTAATGGCTATGCGGGTAGTGCTAGATACCCGGACTCGGCTGCTGCAACAGGGCCTTTCGGATTTCAGAGCGGAGCACAGATCGGTTCAGATAACGCAAGACGTGCTTAATGGAGAGAATGCCGAGGACTCGAGTATTGTCGACGATCGGGATATGGCGGAATCCCCCGACCGACATCAAGTGCAAAGCATAGCGGATTGTATCACCCGGTTCCAAGGTAACTGGTTTGGGAGTCATTACTTCTCTGAGCACTACGTCAGTCAGCGGTTTCCCGAGACCAGCGAGCTTAAGCAGGAAATCCCTCTCCGAAAAAATCCCCACAAGTTGGTGCTCGTCCACCACGAGAATGCAGCCGATATTCATTTCCTTCATCAGTTCAAGTGCCTTGGCAACCGAAGTCCCAGAGAACACCGAATGGGGTGGAGAGGTCTCAAGGCGAGTAATGGAATCCTCCATTAATCGTTTCTGTACACCCGACTGGGCCTGTGGCAGATCAAGCTCCGCCAAAGGTTCCATGCACTCATCGCATCGGTCGCTACCGGGGATGTTTTCAAACCCACAGGCGGGACATTGCATAGTTCCTCCTTGGGAATAATCAAAGTGGGAGTTTCCTGGCCGTCCCTACCCCGCCATTCAACCCGACGGAATTGACAAAGCGACAGCGTGTCAATTTGCCAGCCAAGTATCACCACTGTTCAACAGAGTCTCAAGGTTACCGGGGCCCATCCGTCGGATAGATTCCTGCACCTGATCATCCATTAAGTCCTCGTAAGTAGCCTTGATCACCGAGCGGAATACCCCCACGGGAACCGGAAAATCCGGATAGTCCATTCTGGCCAGCATAAAAGCCAGACAAGGATCCGGGGCCGCTGCATTGTGAACGAGGAGGTCGGATTCACTGACTCCATTCCCGAGCTGAACTACTGCAAGTCGCGGCCCATCGAGTCGAAGTCCCTTGTCTCGGTTCTTCCCGAAAATCATGGGCTTCCCATGCTCCAGATTGATGGTCCGGTCCTCCCGGAATTCCCGCTCGGTGAATTGCTTGAACGCCCCATCGTTGAAAATATTGCAGTTCTGAAATACTTCCACGAAAGAGATTCCTTTGTGCTTGGCTGCCTGGGTGATGACGGAAGCTAGTTGCTTGACATCCACGTCGATGGACCGAGCCACAAAGGTCGCCTCGTTGGCCAGAGCTACACATAACGGGTTGATCGGATAGTCAATGGAACCAAAGGGTGTAGATTTCGTCTTCTTCCCAAACTCGGAAGTGGGTGAATATTGCCCCTTGGTTAGTCCATAAATTCGGTTATTAAAGAGGATTAAGTTGATATCGACGTTGCGCCGAATGGCATGCATAAAATGATTCCCGCCGATGCTCAATGCATCTCCATCGCCCGTAACCACCCAGACCGACAGGTCAGGGTTTGCAGCCTTGATGCCTGTGGCAATCGTCGGGGCGCGACCATGGATCCCGTGGAACCCATAGGTATTCACATAATAGGGGAAACGGCTTGAGCAGCCGATTCCAGACACAAACACGAATTTTTCTCGGGGGATGCCCAAATCCGGCAAGGTCTTCAGAGTCTGAGCCAGGATGGAGTAGTCTCCGCATCCTGGGCACCAGCGTGTTTCCTGGTCTGAGACAAAATCCTCCCGTTTCAACTCCAGGACCGCAGTCCCTTTATCGCTATGATGTCCGTTGCCACTCATTAGTGTTTTGACTCCTCGTCAGCTCGGTATGTTCTCACAATAGTCCTTGAATCTCTTGGACCAGCTCTGAAATCTTAAAGGGTAGACCCTTCACCTTGTTGAAGCCGACTGCGTCCACCAGATAGCGAGCCCTCAGCAGCCATCGGAGTTGCCCCAGGTTCAATTCAGGGACCAGTACCTTTTCGAAACGTGACAGTATCTTCCCCAGGTTCATAGGAAATGGATTGAGATACCGCAAGTGGATGCTCGACACGGATCCTCCTTGCTTTTGCAAGGATTCCACGGCAGAGGTGATGGCACCGTACGTCCCGCCCCATCCCACCACCAATACCTTCCCTTCGGGATTCCCATATACCTCAACTTCAGGTATGAAACTGGCCACGCGGGCAATCTTTTCAGCGCGGAGACGAACCATGTAGTCGTGGTTGTCCGGGTTGTAACTGACATTCCCCGTGATGTGTTGCTTTTCCAATCCTCCGATGCGGTGCTCCAAACCTGGAGTACCGGGAACAGCCCAAGGCCGGGCCAGGGTTGCTTCGTCTCGCGAGTAAGGATGGAACCCTTCTGGATTGGTGGCGAATTTGACGTCGATTTTAGGAAGGTCGTTAACAGCAGGAATTTTCCAGGGCTCAGAACCGTTTCCCAGGTAGCCATCAGACAGATAAAACACCGGTGTCATGAATTGAGTGGCAATCCTGAACGCCTCAAATGCCATGCGGAAACAGTCCGCCGGTGAAGCCGGCGCCACGATAGCTACCGGGCATTCCCCATTGCGGCCAAACATAGCCTGCAACAGGTCAGACTGCTCCGTCTTGGTCGGCAAGCCCGTGCTGGGCCCGCCTCGCTGTATATTGGCAATCACCACTGGGAGTTCGGTCATAACGGCCAGACCAATGGCTTCAGACTTCAGAGCCACTCCAGGACCGCTGGTACCCGTCAAAGCGAGCTGCCCGGTAAAAGCCGCACCAATAGCAGCCCCTATTGCGGCGATCTCATCCTCTGCCTGAAAGGTCTTCACTCCGAAGTTCTTGTGCCGCGACAATTCGTGCAATATGTCGCTGGCTGGAGTGATCGGGTAGCTCGCATAGAAAAGCGGCCGGTGTGCAACCTGAGATGCCGCTATAAACCCCAGCGCCGTGGCTTCATTCCCCGTAATATTCCGGTACTTGCCCGGGGCCAGGGCAGCTTTGCGGACCCGGTAGTGAGTGGTAAAAAGCTCAGTGGTATCGGCATAATTGTAGCCAGCCGTCACAGCCAGAGAGTTGGCTGCAACGATCTGTGGCTTCTTTTGGAATTTTTCCCGGATCCATTTCAGTGTGGGCTCTACGGGGCGGTCGTACAACCAATACATCATACCTAAGGCAAAAAAGTTCTTGCAGCGTTCTGCTTCCTTCTTGCCCAGGTTCAAGCTTTTCAGAGCATTGGCGTTGAGATCGCTGAGCGGGATGGCAATGACGCGGTATCCCGCCAGTGATCCATCTTCCAGCGGATTCCGCTCATAACCCGCCTTCTTTAGATTCAATTCACTGAATGAATCACTGTTAACAACAATGATGCCGCCTTTTTCCATGTCCGGAAGGTTTACCTTCAATGCTGCTGGATTCATAGCCACCAACACATTGGGTTCGTCGCCGGGAGTCCGGATGTCCCGACTGCTGAGATTAATCTGGAATCCACTGACTCCCGGGATGGAACCAGCCGGAGCCCGGATTTCCGCCGGGAAGTCCGGCAAGGTGCTGATATCGTTTCCAAAAATCGCCGAGGTGTTTGTGAATTGGGATCCCGTCAGCTGCATCCCATCACCGGAGTCCCCGGCAAAACGAATCGTTACATTTTCCAACTCGACGACTTGCTTCTCTTTCTCTTCAATCTCTACAGTTGCCATATGCAGACGTTCCTTCTAAATAAAGATCAGTCTCTGGACCTCACGCCCCGTCCGGTTCTGCAAAATTCTGGCGAGAACGGGGAGATAGCGAAAAAACCTCCTGAGGATAATGCTCAGTCAGGAAATCGATGATGTTCTTAACGGAGAGCCTTCCTAGCAGTCTGCCTTCGTGGTCGACCAGTGGAATGTCGCGGTAACAACCTTTATCCATGACCTGAATAGCTGTGGCAAAGGAATCCTCAGGGTGCAGTGTTTTGGGATGAGGGGTCATAAATTCTCGAATCACCCTTGAATGATCGAGGTTGTTACCGACAATCTTGCGGATGACATCCCTTTCCGTAAATATACCCACGAGTTTTTGATTCTCAGTGATCAGAACGCACCCCACGCGTGAGGACTGCATCGTGGCGAGCACTTCGCCCAAACTGTGGTGCGACTCCACACAAATAACAGGAGCCCAGTTGAGATGACGGATCTTTGTCTGATTCAAAACATTCTCGATTCCCATAACCGAACCTCTCACGAACCGCAAAAGGATTTTCGCTGAGGGAGACATTTTGAATTTATCACCTTTACAGGGAAAATTCAAACGGTGAAAGGGCTTATCGAAGTTCCGCCATGATTATTTCCAAAGCTTCCCGAGGCGGGCGAAGGGAGTGTTCCGGAAGAGACGCCAAAGGTTCTTCCACCAAATGGAGCCGTTCCAAAAAGTCTTTGGACCCAACGTCGACAAAAAATATTCCGGTCAGAACCTCACTTCTGGATCTGCTCTCGTTGAGTAACTTGATGGCTGCAAGGCGATCAGTCGGGTCGTAGTCCACGGGAAGCTTTCTGAAGCGCAGATGGGAGCCATCATGCAACTGCACCTCCACCGAGGTCCTCGGATCGTAGTCGACCTCAATATCTCCGTGGTGAGGGATGTAATCGACTTCCATCAAGGCTTCCTCATGCTCCTTGATGTTGTGATAGCTTCTTGTAGACCCCTCATGGTCATTGAATGTCACACAAGGGGAAAGCACATCGATCAGCGCCGTGCCACGGTGAGAGAGGGCAGCCTTTAATACGGTCAGCAGTTGCTTCTTGTCGCCGGAAAAAGAACGGGCCACAAAGGTAGCCCCCAATTCAATTCCCAGCAGGCAGGTATCAATAGGCGGGAGATCATTCACAACGCCACTCTTGAGACGGGAACCCTCGTCAGCGGTAGCTGAAAACTGCCCCTTGGTCAGTCCATAGACGCCGTTGTCTTCGATAATATAAATCACCGGGACATTCCGTCGGACCAAATGCATGAACTGTCCCAACCCGATAGAAGCGGTGTCACCGTCGCCACTCACCCCCAGCGCGATCAAATTCCGATTGGCCAGTAGCGTGCCGGTGGCAATGGCTGGCATGCGTCCGTGCACCGCATTCAAGGCGGACGCATTCTCCAGAAAATAATTGGGTGATTTGCTGGAACAGCCGATTCCCGACAGCTTGGCAATTCGATGCGATTCGATTCCCAAATCAAAGAAAGTCTCCGCGATACGTTCAGAAATTGAGTTGTGCCCGCAGCCTGGACAAAGCGTGGATTTGGTTCCGCGATAGGCAGAAATCTCCAGGCCAAGTTGGTTTGTTCTGGTCGGCGGTTTCAACGGGGCCTTGTCTTCATTCATAAAAAGTCCATGGTCCAAAGTCTAAGGTCCAAGGTCGAATACCCTAATTTCAAGGCACAGAACTCATAATTCATAATTCAGAACTCCCACTTCATCCTTCACCCTTTTCCCTATTCCCTATCCCCTCTTGCGCCGTGATCTGCCGAACAATCGTGGCCGGTGTAATCGGCAGGCCATCATAGTGACGGACACTGCGCAACTTGGCACAGTCGGTCGGGTCGCTCTCCAGACGTATCAAAGAAAGCATTTGGGCATCCCGATTCTGCTCGACGACATAAACTCGCTGGTGCCGTTGAACAAATTGGTTTAGTTCATGATTAAACGGGAGAGCGCGGACTCGCAGATAGCTGGTCTCGAGTCCGTGAAGCAATCTGAGCTGATCCCGGCTTTCCACCACCGCACAGTGGCTGCTGCCAAAGGCAATGATCCCGACATCAGCCTTGGGATTGAAGTCGACGATAGGGGCAGGAACCCGGCGACGAGCCGTTTGGTGCTTGTTTGCCAGACGATCCATATTACGGACGTAATCGTCGGGCCGTTCCGAGTAGCGCGCTCTTTCATCATGGGCTGTGCCACGGCAGAAATAGTGGGCCAGCGGATGCGGATTGCCGGGCAGCGTCCGATACGGAATCCCATCCCCATCCACATCCCGGTATCGCTCGAAGAGCTTCAAGTGGTCGAGATCCGCCGCAGTCAAAACTTTTCCCCGCTGCATTGGCTTTTCCGGGTAAGGGAATGAATCAGCCATCCAGCTGTTCATCCCCAGATCGAGGTCACTCATCAAGAACACCGGCGTCTGGAGGGTTTCGGCTAAATCAAAGGCCTCAATTGCCATTGAAAAGCATTCCTCCACAGAACCCGGAAACAGTAGGATATGCGCGGTGTCTCCATGGGAGAGGAATCTGGTGAAAAGAAGGTCAGACTGAGCAGTACGAGTCGGCAGACCAGTCGAGGGGCCAACCCGCTGGACGTCAATGATGACGACTGGGATTTCCGCGTAATAGGCAAAGCCCGCAAACTCGGCCATTAGTGACAGGCCTGGCCCTGACGTGGAAGTCATGGCACGGGCCCCGGCCCAACCCGCTGCAATCGCCATCCCTAAGGCTGCCAGCTCGTCCTCGGCCTGGACAATTGCATAAGTTGCTCTTCCCGTTTCTTTGTCCTTCCGAAACCGGTTCATGTATTCGATCAGACTCTCACAGAGTGAAGAGGCCGGAGTAATCGGATACCACGCAACCACTGAGACTCCGGCAAACATACACCCTAGCGCCGTGGCTGAATTCCCGTCGATGATGATCTTTTCTCGAGTCTCCTTCATGCGTTCAATATGGTAAGGGTCGGCCTTAGTAAAATGCCCTTGCGCATAATCGAATCCGGCCTGAGTCCCCTCGAGATTTAAGTCTGCAGCTTTGGGCTTCTTTCGAAACTGCTTTTGCAGGGCGCTGTCCATTTCTGCGAACTCAATCCCCAGAAGAAACGCCAGCACACCGTCGTAAACCATGTTCTTCACTAGCCGGCGCAAGCGGGAATCCGGGCAAATACCGGACACGAGTTTGTCGAAAGGAACCCGGTAGAAAATGAGATCGTTTCGCAGAGGTTCGAGGTGAAGAGGTTCATCATAAATCACTACAGACCCAGGAGAGAGGCCCATTACGTCCTCATGGGCGGAGTCAGGGCAGAGTTCCACCAGGATGTCAACCTTCTCCGCTCGTGAAACATAACCATCCTTGCTGGCCCTTACTGAAAACCAAGTGGGTTGTCCCATAATATTGGATGGGAAAAGGTTCTTTCCGGAGACTGGGACCCCCATTTGGAAAATAGCCCGCATCAAAACCGTGTTGGCTGTCTGACTGCCGGAGCCGTTGATGGTAGCCACCAGAATGTTGAAGTCATTAATGATTGAATTTCGAAGTGAAGGAGCCTGGGACTCTTTGAGGGCGAGGTCAGAAGGAACCACGATCACCTCCAGAATGATCGTCCACGCCTCCCCCCTTGGCGCAGACAGCCGCACTGCACCTGCAGGGACAAGGCTGATACCTCTTTTCAGTATACCAGATGCCCCTTAGGCCAAGAAGGCGCAACCGCTTTCGGTTCAATTAATAGTTGGATAATTCCCGCGAAAATCACAACGTACCCGGCAATTGCGGCTTTGTTCCTTTCATGAAAATGCAGGCATCAAGGTGGCCCCCGCGCTCCACGACCGCTGTCGCTCCGGAGCGGCGGTAGCCCGGTTCAACTCGTGATCGCCGCTCGGAGATCGGCTCCCACGCTACCCCCAAGACCGCTATTTTCATCCATGGTGGTGAACTTGAAAAGGTCATGGGGCACTTTTATGAAAATGGCCTGAAGGCCCTGGGTCGACAATTCCTAGTAATATGAATTTTCTTCTCGTGTTGGCGTGGGGTGACCGACCACGCCAACACAAGAAGAACCGTTAGCTATAGGCGCGCTCACTTCGTCACTTGCTGGTGAGAAGCAAAAGCTCATTGCTCAATTTGAGTTATGAAATCCGTTTGGGAATCTTGGGTTTTGGCTATCGCTTCCGACATGTAGATAGTCAGAACAACTTTTCAATACTTCCCATTGGGAGAAAGAACTTGCTCGGTTCATCCGAAAACTGGATGAAGTCGTAACGACGATAGAATAAGCGAGCCTGGTCGTCCTTTGCGTCGACTACCACGGCGAGAGATCCAATCTGATTACCCTGGGAAAGGCTTCGATGAAGCGCATCCATCGGTGTCACCGTCATCAATTGTTGGTCGGATTGGTGTAAAGATTTAGGTAACAATAGGTTACAGCCGAATTGGACTTCACCAATTCTAGTGAGCTTCAAAATGGAAAGCAAGTGCTTTTCCAAGAAGCAGTTGAGGACCAGTCACCAACAGTTGATTACGGAAGCACCGTAAAGCTCGAATCTACTTTTGAAAGCCGACCTATGCTGGAATGAAATCCGCCTTTGTTAGATATCATTGGGGATGCCACGAAGTACCTTCAGGCCGTGGTGAGTTGCCATCGCCGCGCACGAGCCGTCAAATAATCCAAGTGCTCCCACCAGTCATGAAGTGTAGCCGGGTCGAAGTCCGCCCCGTTGGGCCAAACCAGTGTCTGCACCTCAGGGTCAATCCGTACCTGATTGAATAGGGATAAATCTCGGAGGGGCGCGTAGAGTTCTCCCGCAAGGACAGGTTGAAAATTGATGCTCTGTTCGGTGTTGTCATCGAACCGCACCAGCAAGATAAATGGAGCCACAATCTCGAAAGACTTAACTCGATAAATTGGATGACTCATAGAATACTTCCTATTCCAGCGGTTTGATTGGCAGAGGTCTTTTTCCTTGCTGTAACAATTGCCAGTCCACCAGCAATTCCGGTTGGTGTAACTCTGCCCATGCCTCTACAAGGCGTTGCTGACGCCTGGGGAGGGTCCCCCCGATTAGCTCCACTGTATCAAGAGAGTATATGCCCACATAATTTTGATAATAAGCATGAAAATGTGGAGCATGATGCTGGGCCTCAGACTCTGCGTACATTCGAATGACAATGCCGAAGAAGCGGCTGAGTTCTGGCACAAGGCTATTTTATCTTATCTCTTGGCAGACTGCCCAACAGATTGGGCACCTCTGACAAAGTGAGGAAAGACTTCAGTTGCAAATTTCCCGCAATGTCGAGCCAGTTTACCCTTCAAAGATACTCTCCTGGAAAATGCCTGCCTTCCTCTCTCTCAGGATCTTCTGCTCTCAGTACTCCGCAACAAGAAGCCCGCTGGGATTGTCCTCTGATGGCCTGGTCACGGTCAAGCGAAGGTGGTGACGGCTCAGAATGTGGTCTCTGTTCTCTATGGTAATGCCAACTTGTGGAAAATCCGCTGTCCAAAACGGCAGGACTTCGGATCTAGGACCAACGATCCAGGTACTTCCAGCCAGCGTAATCCACCTCAGCGTTCCATCGTGTGCTCACGGATTGGTCCTTTTTCCAGTGGCGTGATTCGGGAGCTCCCTTCCGACTGATCCCGGGCGAGCCCCTGGTTGTGCTCTGGCCCGCTGCTGGTCTCGACTGCGAGGGCGCACTTCTTCGAGACGTCCCTGCTGAGCGCCTCGCCGAGGGTCTCAGCATCATTGGTGTAAATCTGCGCATCGTAGCGCCCGCGCGAGATGGCCACTTAGGCCAGCCGTCTGTTGATGAGCTTCTGGTGGGCCTGCCAGTAGCACGCGGTCGGCAGTGACCCCCTGGCTGCTGTGACTGGTGACGGCATAGCCGTAGTCCAGATGCGGATGCTCCCTGATGTTAAACTGCACTTCTCCGCCTGAATCCATCCGGATCTGAAGATTCCCTTCACGGTCGACCCCTCTTAGCGTTCCGAGCTGGCGATTGGCAATCTGCCGGTCCCGGTAAGGCGCAGTGAATTGAACCCGATCTCCTTGGGAAAAGTCCCGTCGCGCCTCTTTCCAAACACTGACTCCATGCAATCAAACAGGATCGTAGGTGAAGCGTGAGCCATCCGCGCGTTCCACAGTGAGCAGGTTTTGTTCTCGATCCATACCGGCGACCCGGACATACTCTCCCGCTTTGACGCCCTGCGCCTGGCTGCCTCGCGTATAGCGGACCCAGTCCTCCACTTCATACTGGGCGGCCCACTGCCGGTCGGCCCCGGTCATGTCCTGGCGCGGCAGGAGAACCGGGAGTGGGTGCTCTTGCTTTTCCACCTTCCCCCTGGATTGCAGCTCGGTGTGAATCAGCCGGTTGATTTCCTGCCGGGACTTGTTGTCAGGTGAGACCACCAGGGTCTGCCGAGCACGCTCGGCGTAGACCTTCGCCATAGCCTGCAGCCGCTCCTGTGGATCCGTGATCTGGTGCACCCGCCCCTGCTGTTTGAGATTCTCAACGGCCTCCCGGACTTGC
>DATKMG010000090.1:0-4382 GCA_035541995.1 Terriglobia bacterium | reverse complement strand
ACGATCATGTCAGCCCGAAAACCTTCATCGAACCGGATGCCTTTGTAGGTGATGGCGACAGGAACCTGCCGCTCGGCATGAAGTCCGAGTTCCTCCAGCTCTCGAGCCAGGGCAACCTCATAGACGGTCTCCAGTAACCCTGGCCCCAGTTCGCGATGCACATTAATGGCAGCGGCGATCACCATCGTCCCTATTTCATTTTCTGTCATTCTCAGCACCTCAGCGCCTCTGCGGGAGGCCTTTTTGTAGTTCCAACGTCGGGGCTGAGCGATCTCGGGCCGAGGGGACGAGATTCGTTCGAGTGCGCTGGTTCGGGGGCGGCCTCAACCACCGGCTAATCGCTGTCATCCCTTCCGGATGAAATCTGACTGCTCTACTCTGATTGGGTTAACAGAGCAGCAAACGCTATCTGGCCCGAGGTTAATCTCGCGAGAAGGCGATATGAACGTTTCTACTAACGGCGTAGTCAGTGACTGGTCTGGGGCCAATCGTCGACTCATCCTGATGTCAGAGAATGCCGCTGGCGGCCTCCGTTTGTATCAGTAATCCGAGGTTTTCCCCGGTTGATGCCGGTGTGGAGGTGCTGTCACCTCAGGGTGTGTCTCTCTCAGCAGGCTGAAAGGGTTGGCCGATCGAGCGGGAAGGAGATAGCCGGAATAGGTCTGGGCCCGCTCAAAGTGGCTGGCCACGAACCTAAGTAAAGCACCTTCCGGGCGACATAGTCAAAGGGCATTTCTAGCAACTACGGAGATCTACTCAGAATCTACACATTAATCTGCAAAAATTCGTCAAAATCCGCGTTTTTTGCAATTATTCGTCACTGATTAATCTGGATTTACCATCTTAGCGGAATCTCCGGAGCTATAGGTCGCAGGTTCGAGTCTTGGCCTCCTTCAGCAAAATTCTTCCACTGGAGCTTGAGTGGGTCTAGAATACGTTTTGTCATCGGTCCAATTTCCCTTTACCTTTTGCCATTATGTTCGTTGTCCACACAGGGGAAGACGTCCATTCAGTAATGTGGTTCGTCCCAAGGTGATCCGTTCCGGCGTGTTCGAGGTGGAGTAGCGCCCATCTGCGTGATCAATGCCAGCGGTGAAGTGTGTCCCGCCAGGGGGCCTCATGATTGGCCAAACGATTTCACACTATCGCATCCTCGAGAAGCTGGGTGGCGGAGGCATGGGTGTGGTGTACAAAGCTGAGGATACCCGCCTGCGTCGCCCCGTGGCATTAAAGTTCCTGCCCGAGGGAGTTTCCCGGGACCGGCAGGCTTTGGAGCGTTTCGAGCGCGAAGCCCAGGCCGCTTCAGCATTGAACCATCCCAATATCTGCACGGTTTATGACATCGACGAAGCCGATGGCCAGCCCTTCATCGCAATGGAACTGCTGGAAGGGCAAACCCTTAAACACCGAATCGAGGGGAAACCGCTCAAATTGGACCTTTTGCTGGAGCTGGCCATCCAGATTGCTAGTGCTCTAGAGGCGGCTCACGCCAAAGGCATTATCCATCGGGATATCAAGCCGGCCAACATATTCATCACTGAGCAAGGCCATGCCAAAGTGCTGGATTTCGGTTTAGCCAAGTTGACCCGTGCACCCCGACAGGCACCGAAGGCAATGAGCGCCTCAGCGCTGCCGACCATCAGTGAGGAGGACCTGACCAGCCCCGGTGCGGTGGTGGGGACGTTGGCCTACCTGTCCCCCGAGCAAGCCATGGGGATGGAGCTGGATGTACGGACGGATCTGTTCTCCTTTGGGGCGGTGCTGTATGAGATGGCTACCGGTCGGTTAGCTTTTCCTGGTAATACGACGGCGCTCATGCACGATGCGATTCTCAACCGGCAACCTCTCTCAGTCTTATCCCTGAATCCTAATTTGCCCACCAAACTGGAAGAGACCATCAACAAGGCCTTGGAAAAGGACCGGGAAGTGCGCTGCCAGACCGCTTCTGAACTGCGCGCCGATTTGAAACGGTTGAAGCGCGACACCGATTCGGGGAAGGTGGCTGCCGAAATGTTGAAGCCAAAGCCGCGCCGGCTTTGGCTATGGGCAGTGGCACTCCTTCTAATCGTACTGATTGCGGCTGCTGGGTTCTGGTTCTTTCAGCCTGGAAAAAAGATATCGGAAGCGCTCATGGTGCCAGTCCCTTTTACAGCCTTTCTGGGACATGCTGCAGCACCAAGCATTTCTCCCGATGGCAAGCAGGTAGCTTTCCAGTGGGATGGTGAAAAGCAGGACAACATTGATATCTACATTAAACAGATTGGCAGTGAAACTCCTCGCCGCCTGACCACTGACCCGCATGCCGACTGCCGCCCGGCCTGGTCACCGGATGGCCTGTCGATAGCTTTTATGCGGAATTTGGGAGTTGTGCCAAATTTGGGTGTCGAAAAGTTGGCTGTCATGTTGATCCCGGCCAACGGAGGGCGAGAACGACAGGTGGCAGAATTTGAAGGCAGCAGTGAAGGGGGAATCTGCTGGCATCCCGGCGGGAAGTGGTTGGCCATCTGCTGTCAGGATTCTCCGGTTGAGCCCTGGCCAATATATCTGCTCTCCTTGGAGACGGGTGAGAAGCGAAGGTTGACTTACCCTCCCAAAGGAATCGGCGGGGACGGGGATCCCGCTTTCTCCCCCGACGGGCGGCAGCTGGCTTTCTCACGTTGGTACACTTACGGCAGCGAGGAATTAACGGAGATCTTTGTGCTTCAAGTCTCAGCTAAGCTTGAACCAGATGGCGAACCAAGACAACTCACTCTTGGTGATCGAATGGCCCGTTTCCCTATCTGGATGCCAGATGGGAAGGAAATCGTTTTCGTTTTTGGAAGTAAACAGCGCCACGGTGGCCTTTGGAGAATTTCGGTCTCCGGTTTGGACCAGCCTAGACCCCTGCCCTTCTCTGGCGAGGGCGGCGCGGTTTCCCAGCCCTCAGTCTCTCTCGAAAATCACCGTCTGGTCTACCCTGTTTTGTCTACGGATTGCAATATCTGGCGTTGCGAGATCCCAAAACGCACAGAGAAACCGACACCGCCGTCAAGATTCAGCCCCTCGTCTCAAATGCAGGAAATACCGCAATATTCTCCTGCTGGCAAGGAAGTGGCCTATGTCTCATACGCATCAGGCAGCAGCGAAATCTGGATTTCAAGCAGTGATGGATCAAATCCCCTGCAGTTAACCCATTTTGGGGGTCCCATGCCGAATGTATCATGCTGGTCTCCGGATGGAAAACAGATTGTCTTCTCCATGGCTACACGGGATCAGACTGAAATCTTCTTGATTCCTGCTCAAGGGGGACAGGCAAAGCAACTGACCCACACTGCATTCAATAAGTGGAATCCAAGCTATTCGCGGGACGGCAAATGGATTTACTTTGATTGGGTACGAGATGGCGATACCCAAATTTGGAAGATGCCGGTTGAAAGTGGAGAGCCCGTGCAGGTAACTAGGAAGGGCGGCTTTGGCTCCAAGGAATCGATGGATGGCAGGACATTGTTCTACTTGAAAAGTATTGGTATTGCTGCGAACAACAGTGAACTCTGGATGGTTCCAGTGGGAGGAAGTGAGGAGACAAAGCTCCTCGATGACATTCTGTGGGGTAGTTTCGATGTCAAGGCGCAGGGCATTTACTATTTGTCGAGTAGAGATCCCATTAAGGGAGGGGAATTGTTCTATTACAAGCTGGCCAGCAGGAAAGCAAGACTCCTTGCCCCGATCGAAGGTGAGGTTCAGGGAGGTTTCACGGTATCTCCCGACGAGGGTTGGATGTTGGTTACTCTAGGAGCTGGAGTGGAAACAGGACGCAGCAACCTGATGTTGGTGGAGAACTTCCGGTAGGGAACAGGCCATCGTCGGCAGAACAACAGGGCACCATTGAATCTTCAGAAAACTCGGCGAATACGGCATACTCGAAACCTATCGCACGACAGAACACAGGTTGGCCCGCGATGGCACCAACAGGGAGCCACCGTGGGGTTCCAACCTCGCAGAGCTGCACTACCGGGCAGCAATCATGACCTGGGTGGGGGATATCTTGTGATGAGACAGCTCGTCGGGTGCGGCTCGGAGAACTTCCCGCTCCGATCGTGACTTCGCCAAGACCCGAGCCACATCGCCATCAGAGGTCCAAACCTGGGAAAGGAAATACTGGCCTCCGTAGCGGTTGAAAACCAGGTAGGGGTTGTCCTGCATTCGCTTGCCAACGTGTCCGATGGTGATTGCACACGCTGCCGCGGAAGCAGCCGGGTTTTTGATCCAGATCGCATCCTTGCTCTCATTTCGAGCAAAACTGATCGTGTAGTCTCCTGCGGGTAAGACTTCATTGTTGACCTTGAAGCCAAAGGGGATCGTTGCCTTCAGGGCCACAGAGGTTTGGGCATAACCTGAAGCCA
>DATKMG010000089.1:0-5287 GCA_035541995.1 Terriglobia bacterium | reverse complement strand
AGGAATGGACGGCGCTCTACAAGAGTTATTTCAAAATGCTCTGGCGGAAGAACCACAGCGGCAGCCAGGCCTGCTAACCCTCCCCCGATGATAACGACCTTTTTTCTCTCTGCCATGAGGGTCTTTACCAAGCTGCCAATGCTTTAAGTGCCACTCGAAGTTTGTCGGTAGTGTTTAGTCTTATCCTCGTGTTCCACACAGAGTAACTGTCGTCCTTGATTCTTTGCAGCAGCGTCCAGTAACTTTCAAACATGGCCGTAAAAGCGGGTCGGCTATCGCGATCGATCAAGCTAACGAGCGGCCTGGCCTTGGAGTAGTAGGATTGCGCCCGATCGACCTCGAAGGCCATGAGAGCTTTAAACCGTTCATCCTTCACTTGTCGCTCGAAATCCCGCCGGGTATAGCTAAATCGCTCAAGATCTTCCCGGGGCAGGTAGATTCGGTTACGCTCCAGATCCTCCCGGATATCACGCAGAATATTGGTTAACTGAAAGGCAATGCCGCAATCAATGGCCTGCTCGATGGCCTGCTGTTCTCGAAAGCCAAAAATGTGAATACAAATCAAACCAACAACTGAAGCCACATGGTAACAATAGCGGTAAAGCTCCTCAAAGGTGTTGTACGAGGTGCAAGTCAAATCCATTTCGGTCCCGTCAATGGCCTGATAGAAGTACTGTAGTGGAATTTGGAACGACTGGATCGTGTCCTGCAAAGCCGGGAGGGTCTTATCGTCTTCGAAATCCCCTGCCATTGCTGAATCCAATTTGCTCCTAATCTGGACGAAAGCCAGCCTCTTCTCAGACTCATTTCCCCTCCGGTCACTAATATCATCACACTCCCGCATGAAGGCATAAACGGCTGCAAGGGCTCTCCGCTTGCGAGAGGGCAAAAAACGGAGTCCCGAGTAAAAGTTGCTGGTCTTCGCCAGTTCCTGGCATCGTTGGTAAGAGTCATTAAGGTTCTGGTGGGACATGACTCGAAAAATTACGAGGAATACCTGCGGACAAATAGAGATCGCAAACAGGAGACCAACAGCCTGGTCCGCGCCCATTTGCTCACAGTAGGCCGACGCCGGAAGACGTCGTAGTTTACAGCCTCAATCCGCTCCAACAGTTCCAAGCCACAACGCCCAAACAGTTCGACATCCAGGGCCAGCCGGGGTTCTACTAGACTCGCCAGTCTGAGCCCTTTGTGAAAAAGGTCGCGAGCGCGCCCAATTTCAAGTTGCATGAGACGGGCAAACCGAGCATCGCAAAGTTGAGCACGCAAGTCGGCTTCTGAGTAATCGAGGTTTCTCATATCCTCCAGTGGCAGGTAGATCCGATTCAAGCGGACCAGGTCCAGATGAATGTCTTGCCAGTGATTAGCCAGTTGTAAGGCTGTGCAGGTATGATCGGAAAGAAGTTGTCGTTCGGGATCTCGGTAGCCCCCAAGGTAGAGAACCAATCGCCCTACCGGATTGGCGGAATATAGGCAGTAATCCAGCAATTCAGCATAGGTCTCATAACGGTTCTTGACTTGATCAAGCTGAAAGGCTTTCAGTAAGTCGGCGAAGGGCTGGATTGGGATTTCAAATCGATCAATTGTCTCGCGCAAGGCAATGAAAACCGGATGACGGACTTGACCCAGATAACAGGCATTTAGTTCGGCCTCCCATTCCTTCAATCGCTCCAGGGCCACTTGTGGCTCACCGCTTTCATCACCCAGGTCATCGCTGATACGGCAATAGGCATATACGTTGTACAAATGTTGTCGAAGAGCAGACGGGAGAAGGAAAGTCGCTACGACGAAGTTTTCATAATGCGACCGGGCGAGATTGCGACAGTAGCGCCGAGCCTCCTCGAGAGAAGGGGACGTCTCTGGCCAAGTCGCTGTCGGGATCACTGAAACCGACTCGCTTGGTCGAGAACTCTCTCCTTGCGTGACCATCGGACTCATGTGATTGCGCAGTGCGTTTCCTCCCAATTCCAGGGGAAAAATCAACCGACTTCACAGTGATCGATTGCTTTGTCCAGGGTGAGGCGACTGCGAATTAAGTGCGTCTCCCCAGGATTCCGTGCCCTGCCCTTTGACCTCCATCACCGTATAGATAGATTTATTCTGGGACTCATAATATGTGCGCGAGAGCATCTCACCCACTAATCCCAGCGAAAGGAGCTGAATGCCACTAATGACGAGCACCATGGCTGTGAATAACATTGGCCCGTGCTCCAACATAATGGCCTGATGGAAAAGCAGCTTCTTGGTCAACAGGAATATCCCCATGAGAAAACCCACTCCAGTAGCAAGGAGTCCGATTCGTCCAAAGAACTGCAACGGTCTCGTGGAATAGTCGAGAAGAAACTTGATGCTGATCAAGTCCAGTACAACCCTCAGAGTACGTGAGATTCCGTAATTTGATTTTCCTGAACGACGCGGGGGATTCTTGATGGGGACTTCTGTGATCCGGGCTCCCAAACCGCTGGCCAAGGCCGGGATAAACCGATGCAACTCCCCATAGAGCTGAATATTCTTAATGATTTCCCGGCGATAGGCCTTGTAAGTCGTTCCAAAGTCATGAATCTCAACCCGTGCCAACTTCGACATGAGCCAATTGGCAATCCGACTGGGGATCTGGCGGGTGAGCCAGGAATCCGTGCGCTCGGCCCGCCAGCCGCTGACTACATCATAGCCTTCCTGAATCTTGGCGATGAATTGTGGAATCTCGATGGGATCGTGCTGCAAGTCACCATCCATCGAAATGATGATATCTCCACGGGCGAAATCGAAGCCTGCCTTCAAAGCGGCGGTCTGTCCGAAGTTTCTTCGCAGCCGGAGCAGGTTGACCCTTTGGTCGTTCTGACAGATCTCGGACAAAACCCGGAACGTAGAGTCACTGCTTCCATCATCGACAAACACCATTTCGAAGGGCTCGTTGATACTGTCCATGACTTCAACGACCTTGGCATAAAAAGGTGCAACATTATCTCGCTCGTTATAAAAGGGCACAACTATGGAGTACTTCACGGGCTCTTCAGTAACCATTTCCTTCTCTTCCCGCCGTTTAATCCAACCCGGCGTAACTAATCAATCGAATGCCTTGTCGCACCAGCGTCTCTTTAGTTTCAATGGCCAGTATTCCCTGGAGTTCCCGCTCGCGCTGCTCCAGAAGCCGTGTAGGGGTTCGTTGGAGATCCTCATCTACGGTTCCAGGATGACAGATTAGCTCGGTCGTCCCTTCCGGCAAGCACTGGAAGATTTCCTGGAAATGCCTCGAATCCAGAAATCCGGTCGGAGTGATGCCAAAACAATATGCCGGAAACCTCAGCCGCGTGCGACGCAATCTTGGCCTTTGAAACTTACACAACAGGGACAACGTGAATCCAACCGAGTATTGCTTTAGAATTCGTGGGAAAGATCCTCGATGTCGTCGAATGAGGCAATTCAAATGGGCCACTCTTTCACGCACGCAACGAATGCCATTAATTCCGTATTCTACCGCCAGCTTCATCAGAACACGAAAGATCGCAGGAAACAAGTGGATGTGTTTATGGCTGTCCACATGAGTGGGACGGATTCCGGCAGCAAGCAACCTCTCTATCTGCGCTCGCATTTCCACTTCCAGCGAGCTCGGCTTAATGGCTCCTGAAAGCAGGCAGCGAGCCAGTGGCACCGGCTTCAGCCTAAACGAGCCAGCGGGGTTGACCAAACCTTGCAATCCTAAAGGAGCCGAGAGTGGAACACCTTCAGTCAGATTAATATGTACGCCAACCCCGAGTGAGGTAAATTGTTTAGCCAAAGCAACGGCCGAGTCGAACGCAATTCCATTTGCCAGAAGCGAAGTGCTGGTAATAATTCCTTGCTGATGGCCCTTGATGATGGCCTGGTTGACTTTTTCGGTCAACCCAAAGTCATCTGCGTTGACGATCAACTTCTTACACGCCCCTGGCAGTTCTTCCAAATTCATCTCCTCAGAGGAGCTCCAAGATTCCGGCTGCTCCCATGCCGCCGCCTACACACATTGTGACCATCCCAAACTGCACCTGTTGCCGCTTCATTTCGTGCAGCAGACTGACCGTGAGTTTGGCGCCGGTGCACCCCAAGGGATGGCCTAGAGCTATGGCTCCCCCATTGACGTTGACTCTCTCCAATTCGAGGCCTGCTTCTTTGATAACTGCAAGTACCTGGACGGCAAAAGCCTCGTTCAGCTCAATCAACTTAATATGGCTGAGTTGCAGACCAGAGGATTTCAACACTTTGGGTATAGCGAGGACCGGACCAATCCCCATTTCCTCCGGTCGAACTCCTGCGATGGCGTAACCCACGAAGCGTGCCAATGGTTTCCAGTCGTTGGCTTTCGCCTTGGACAATGAACAAACTACCACAGCCGCGGCGCCGTCACTTACTTGCGAAGAATTCCCGGCAGTCACGGTACCATTGACCTGAAAGACCGGAGGAAGCTTGGATAAAGCTTCCAGCGAAGTATCCGGGCGAGGCCCTTCATCTGCACAGAACTTACGCCACGAGGTTTCTTTCTTACCCGTCGGCTTTATGCAGTCAAACGGGATATCGAGACTGACGATTTCATCCTTGAATTTTCCCATTTGAAGGGCCTTGGCGGCGAGTTGATGGCTGCGCAAAGCAAATTCGTCCTGGCTTTCACGAGCGATTTGGTATTTGCGGGCGAGGTTCTCGGCAGTCAGGCCCATAGTCAGGTAGACATCCGGGTAAATTTCAACCAACTCGGGGTTAGGAGAGAACCGGTGGCCCCCCATAGGCACCAGGCTCATGCTTTCGGTTCCTCCTGCCAGAATGACATCAGCCGCGCCACATTGGATCCGCTCGGCAGCGTATGCAATGGACTGCAGCCCCGAAGCACAGAATCTATTGACCGTGATAGCTGACACCTCCGGCGGGAGTCCGGCTCGTAAGCTGGCTATCCGGGCGACGTTCATGCCCTGTTCCGCCTCGGGCATGGCACAGCCCAGGATCACGTCGTCAATTTCATTACCCGAGAGATTAGGTACTCGACGAACCGCCTCGGCCAGGACAACGGCCCCCAAATCGTCCGGGCGAAGGTCTTTGAGAGACCCCTTCCCGGCTTTGCCGACCGGGGTGCGTGCCGCAGCCACAATAACTGCTTCCTGCATGACCCTCCCTTCAGTTCCTCAGAGGCTTTCCCTTATCCAGCATATGTTGAATGCGGGCCTGAGTTTTTGGTTCGCCGCACAAGCTGAGGAAGGTCTCGCGTTCCAGGTCAAGGACATAATCTTCACTGACTTCCTGCAGGCTCTTGCAGTCGCCACCA
>DATKMG010000088.1:0-14799 GCA_035541995.1 Terriglobia bacterium | reverse complement strand
ATGTACTTTGATTCCGTTCCTTCGATGCCCAACGACACCGGCACGCCAGTTGCCAATTTGATGCTGGGGAATTTCAACAACTACAATCAAATCAGCCAGCACGTCTATCCTTACTTCCGGTTTCAGTCCTGGGAATGGTTTGCCCAGGATAGCTGGAAGATCAATCGGAAGTTGACCCTGGAGTTCGGCTTGCGCTTCCAGAGATCCACCCCCACCTACACGTATACGCGCGGCGGGACCGAGGGCGGCGAAGGGACCTTCCCGACTCTCAGTGTGGACCTAGGCAAGTATAGTGCATCGCGGGCACCGCAGATTGACCTGAGCACTGGATGGATCGTTGGAGACCCGATGGTGCTCTTGAACAACGGCTTGATCAAGGACCCCTCGCCAGGTGTCCCCCGGGGATTCTCCCCCACCGTCAACCGGTTTGCCCCCAGGCTCGGATTTGCCTATGACGTTACGGGAGACGGCAAGACTTCCCTCCGGGGGGGATTCGGCGTCTACTATGAGCGGTTGTGCCAGAATGTTTTTAATTTCAGTGCGGGTGGGAACTTCCCCAACGTCATCACGGCCACTGTATATAACGGAAATACCGGCAACATTGACACCAACTTTGAAACTCCGCCAGTCGCCCCACCCGCCTACGTAACGTGGGATCCAGCTAACTTGATTCCGGCGATCTATAGCTGGAACCTGGGTATTCAGCGCGAGCTCCACCCGGGCTGGGTGCTGGATCTGTCCTATGTGGGGAATCGCGACACGCACTTGATGATCGTTCGTTCCACGAACGGCCTACCGATCGGCACCTTCTTGAAAGACCCTGATCTGCTGGCTTCAGTGAATGGCTTTCAGGATGCCTTGAGGCCTTATCGAGGTTTCGGCAGCTTGAGCAATGTGGAGACCACCGGCTACTCGATGTATAACGGCATGCTGGTCCGGTTGAGCCGCCGCTTTGCACAGGGCCTCTCGTTTAATGTCAATTACACCTGGTCGCGAGCCTTCAATCTGACCGACTATGACGCCGAATACCTCAACAACCCTTTCGACATGCGCCAGAACTGGGCTCCCGCAGGATACGACCGGACCCATGTCTTGGCCGTAGACTATGTGGTTCGCTTGCCCAAGGTGAAAGGGCCCCTGGATAATATGATTGGCCGGGCGATCTTCAACGGCTGGGAATTGGCAGGAATCACCCGCTTCGAGACCGGCCTGCCGACAACTATTACCTCCAACGGGAACCTGTATGGCCTTGACCTTGGTTGGGCTTGGGGCAACTCAGCTGACCTCGCAGGTGATCCCACGGCAGGACAGTCAAGCAGCCGCTGGTTTGACCCCGCAGCTTTCCGCCGTCCTCAGGATGGCCAGTGGGGCAGCCTGCACCGCAATGCATTGCGGCTGCCCGGTACCAACAACTGGGATATGAACATTTCCAAGTTCTTCACCCTCCATGAGCAGGTGAAGCTGAATGTTCGTTTTGAGGTGTACAATGTGTTTAACCACACGCAAATCTGGACCGTCAACACGGGCTTCACTTCGGACAACCAGGGCGGACCGATCTCTGCGACCAACACCGGCTTTGGTTACCCGACAGCCTTCCGGGACCCCAGGATTTTGCAGTTCGGGTTCAAGGTTTCATTCTAGTGGCAGTCTCTCCGTCTTTTTGCTTTCTGACTCTTGTCCCTACAGAAGGGGGCGTCCATGAATGTGGCTCGTCCCAGAGTGATTCGCTTCGGGGTGTTTGACTTCAACCTGATTCCGGAGAAGTGTCTGAGGGCAGAGGCGAGATCTGTCGCCGGGTCCCCCTGCGCTCCGTGGATATTCATGAGTCTTGCGATTCATCGTGACAGGTGTGAAGGAACCTGAATTCCCCCTGAAGCTGTGAAAAGATCGCCTCGGTCGTATCGATCGAATTGGGTAGGGACGCGGTGCTCCGCGTCCGGCTTGGTTTTTCGATTGTGGACGCGCGACAGCGCGTCCCTACCTTTGAATTTTTTCACAGCTTCCCTTTCTTAAGGTGGAGTAGGGACCATGGACCGCCAGCGTTGGAAGGAAGTTGAAGCGATTTACCAGGCCGCCGTGGACAAGGCGGAAGAGCAGCGGCAGGCCTACCTCGACCAGGTTTGTGCTGACGATGCCGAGCTGCGCTCTGAGGTGGAAGCCTTGCTGGCTGTTCATGAGAGCCAGGGAGCAGGCCTGGAAGTCCCCGCCCTCGAGCAAGTGGCACAATCTTACAGGAAAGCTGACTCCGCCAGTCTGGCAGGCCGTCGATTAGGGCCTTGTGAAGTCCTTTCCTTACTGGGCAAGGGTGGAATGGGAGAAGTCTACCTGGCCCGGGACACTCGTCTGGACCGCCAGGTCGCGCTCAAGGTTCTGCCTCCGGAATTCACCCAGGACCCGGAACGACTGAAACGCTTTGTAAGGGAAGCCAAAGCCGCTTCTGCTCTGGATCACCCTAATATCGCCACCATTCACGAACTGGGCGAGGCCGAGGGTGTCCACTACATTGTCATGGAGTATGTGAAGGGTGAAACGCTGGAAGCCAGGATCCGAAAGGGGCGACTTGGCCTCCGGGAGATTCTCGACATCAGCATCCAGGTGGCTGACGCGCTGGAGGCGGCCCACTCCAAAAGGGTCGTACACCGGGACATCAAGCCGGCCAATATCATGCTGACGCCGCGGGGGCAGGTCAAGGTGCTGGACTTCGGGCTGGCCAAAAGGACCCACCAGCAAAAGCCGGCCCAGGGAACAGCAGGCATCACCGAGTCCCAGACCACGCCAGGGCTGATCATGGGGACGATGGACTACATGAGCCCCGAGCAGGTGCTAGGGCAGGAGGTCGATCATCGGACTGACCTTTTCTCTTTGGGGGTGGTCCTCTATCAAATGGCCACCGGACAGGCGCCCTTCCATCGCCAATCCACAACTTCCACGATGGCGGCAGTGCTCAACGATGAGCCCAAACCGCTGAGGGACTTCGTCAAGGACGTTCCTTCCGATCTGGAGCGTATTATTTTCCGCTGTCTGCGAAAATCACGGGAAGCGCGATTTGCCACAGCGTTAGAGATCAAGCAACAATTGGAACACTCCCGCGAACTAATCTCAACGTCCGCCCTTGGCATCAACCTTGGTGCAATCTTCCGTCGGCCCCGTGTCGCTATTCCCGCTCTGATCATCCTCCTGCTGCTGGGGGGACTCGTTGCATGGTGGGTTCAGCGCAGTGTAAAAGCCCGGTGGGCTAGAAACCAGGCCCTGCCGGAGATCACACGGCTTATAGATCAAGGAAAGTTGAGCGAAGCCTATGCTGTGGCAGTCCAGGCGGAGAAGTACATCCCCGATGACCCTGTGCTGGTTAGGTTTTGGCCAGGAATCTCATGGAAGGCCTCGATACACACAACTCCACCGGGCGTAAGCATCTTCCGCCGCAATTACCGTTCCTCGAATCGCACATGGGAATTTGTCGGCCGTTCTCCAATAGAGAAATACAGGCTGCCACTTGTCGACTTACAGTGGAAGTTTGAACTGAAGGGTTTTGCGACCGTCGAGCGCTCCACTGTGGGTTTGTATGAGAGGTTCCTGCAAGACGATTCTTTGTCTTTGATAATGGACCAGGACGAACAAGCTCCGGCCGGGATGGTTCACCAGACAGACGGTGTGGCGGCCTCGTGGAGTCTCGGATCACTTCAAGAGACTCCTGTCACGCTTCTGGGGCTCGGTGGGTTCGATGGTTTACCCGCGTTGCGGCTCCAAGATTACTGGCTCGATCGCTTCGAGGTCACCAACATACAGTTCAAAGAGTTTGTGGACGAAGGAGGTTACCGGGAGCAACGATTTTGGAAGCATGAATTCCAGAAGGATGGCCGGATGCTTTCCTGGGCCGAGGCCATTTCTTTTTTCCGGGACACTACGGGCAGGCCGGGACCCGCCACTTGGGAGCAGGGTGAGTACCCGCATGAACAGGAAGACTTCCCCGTTTCAGGTGTGAGTTGGTACGAAGCTGCGGCTTATGCCGAGTTCGCAGGCAAAGCGCTGCCTACCATTTATCACTGGACTACCGCCGCCTCCCCCTGGGCCAGCGACTGTGTTATTCCCGCGAGCAACTTTGCCGGGAAGGGGCCAGCTCGTGTGGGAAGTTACCGTGGGATGAGCTGGTATGGAGCATACGATATGGCTGGCAACGTCAAGGAGTGGTGCTGGAACGAGGCAGGTTCAGGGAAGCGTTATATTCTTGGCGGCGCCTGGGACGAACCGTTTTACATGTTCAACTATGCCGATGCGCGCTCCGCATTCGACCGCGATGCTAATTTTGGATTTCGCTGCGCGAAGTATCCCTCTGGTGGCGTTACAGGCAGGGCCGTCGATCCGGTGATCCCTCCAGTGCGCGACTTTAGACACGAAACGCCCGTGCCCGATGAGTTGTTTCGCGTATACAGGAGCCTTTACTCATACGACAAGACACCGCTGTATGCAGCGGTTGAGTCCGTCGAAGTATCCGAGGATTGGACACGGGAGAAGATCACGTTTGCTGCCGCCTATGGGAAGGAACGGGTTATTGCGTATCTTTTTCTGCCGAAGAAGTCGCGGCCACCATTCCAGACCGTCGTCTTCTTTCCTGGGGGGTATGCCATCGATCTTCGTTCCAGCGCCGACTTAGCACCCAGACCAGCCTACCTCATCAAAAGTGGCCGGGCATTGATGTTTCCGATATACAAGGGAACCTATGAACGGGGGGATGACCTCAAATCCGATGTGCCCAACACTTCCAGTTCTTACAGGGACCACGTGATCGCCTGGTCGAAAGACCTGGGCCGGTCGATCGACTATTTGGAGACCCGTCCCGAGATCGACGGGAACAAGCTGGCTTATTACGGCGCCAGTTGGGGCGCATCCATGGGTGCCGTGCTCGCGGCTGTGGAGGACCGTATCAAAGTCTGTGTGCTTGTTCTCGGTGGAATCCCCCCGCAAAAGTCATTACCGGAAGTGGACGAATTGAACTTCGCACCGCATGTGAAGGTCCCGGTCTTGTTGTTGAGCGGTCGATTTGATTTCGGCTACCCCGTGGAGGCCTCGCAACTGCTCATGTTCCGCCTGCTGGGTACTCCCAAAGACCATAAGCTTCACATTCTTTACGAAACGGGTCACAACGTTCCACGGAACGAAGTGATCAAGGAAACACTCAATTGGCTGGACCGCTACCTGGGACCGGTACGTTGAGTGATTGGGCCTTTCGGGTTTTAGGGGGTGATGGGAATGCGATTCCCCCGGTAGAGTGACTGGCTCAAGTCCATTAATCAAGGGATGTATCAGGTAGTTAGCTGATGCTGGTGGAGAACTTTCATTGAGTGGGGAGTGACGAGTGGCGAGTATAAGGTTCAGGTTCGATGTGTGAGGTGTAGGGGAGAGCCGTTGGGCGGTTGTGCCAACTGGCGCATTAGAGGCACTGGCATCTTACAAAAACCCCCTACAGGGTGAAGGAGGACGGAGGGACTCGGAGAAAGTGATAGCGAAAATGGACGTCGACACTGCAGTCCCATTTCCAAAGCTATTCATGCCTCATCCCAACTTCAGTGACGAGGTGAATCGGAACCTCCACAATCAGAGATCGAAGGGGGAGTGTACCTGGACAATCTATCCGACGGCGAAGTGTTGGAAGTGGAAACCCAGAACCGTTGGTACACCATCGTGGTAGGCAGGCGTGGAAAGGATCTGATCTGGGGCCACCCGAAGTATTGTCCCGAGCCGGTGGCGGTATGGATCGAGGGATCGACCTGGGGTGGCTCGATGCTGAAGATGCGGTTTGTGGGGCGTGGCATGTACCTGGAATTCCAGCGCCCCACTTACCGCAGAATCGGCACGTCGCGAATGGTGGAGATCCGGGGCAGAGAGCTGCTCACGAGCAGAGGTTGAGCTGGCAGGACACTGACTAGACGCGTTGTACCTCAAGGATCTCCTCCATCGAGGATCCACTAACTCCACTAATGCACTATATTAGAATCCGTAAGTGACTGACGGATGATGCTGAAGGCTAATTCAAGTCCCGCCTTCCGCACCAATGAGCGGAAAGAAGGCAGAGAAACTGGGGTTCCTGGGATCCTCAGGCTTTTTGTTCTTTGGCGCACGAGGTTTCCGGGGATGGGCTGATTCGTTGGTGAATTGGCTTGCTGTCCGCGGTCTCGCAACACTTGATTGTCTTGTTTCTCACAAGGGCAAGTGCTAGCATGAGTTGCATTTCAGGAAGGAAGGAGAGCCTGTGAGGACTCAAAGCAATTGTCTCACCGCAATCCTGGGGTTGATGCTACTGTCAGGACTGGGCTGCAAGAAAGGTCCGACTGTCGGTCCGAACACTGCTGCCATAGTGAACCAGACGGAGATCATGAACTCTGACGTGGAAAAGGTCTACCAGAACCGTGTCAAGACCGCTGGACCACCTCAGTCGCCAGAAGAAGTTTCCACCCTGCGACTCAACATCCTGAGCCAGCTCATCAACAATGAGATTCTCATGCAAAGGGCGGCCAAGGATAACCTGACGGCGGCCGATGCAGAAGTCTCTTCCAAATTTGCAGAATTCAAAAAAGACTACACGGAAGAGAAGTTCCAGCAATATCTGAGGGACCAGGGGCTCACCGCTGATGATCTGCGCAAGGAATTACGTAAGGATTCGACCATTGAGAAGCTCTACAACAAAGAAATTACCTCCAAGATTACTGTTTCGGAAGCTGAAATCACCGATTATTTCGGGCGGAACAAGCACAATTACAATCTCCCCGAAAGCTGGCATGTTCAACACATCCTGGTCACTCCATTCCCCGACCAGCAGTTGAATAATGCCAAGGGTGATGACGCAAAAACCGATGATGAAGCCAGGCAGAAAGTCCAGACGCTATTGCGACGGATTCTTGGCGGGGAAGATTTTGGAATTGTCGCCAGGGACTTCTCAGAGGACCCCACGTCCTCCCCCAATGGAGGCGATTTGCGACTTCTCTCCGCGCAGCAACTCGAGTCGATCGATCCCCGTTTTCGCCAAGTGGTGCAGAGCCTGAGGGTCGGCGAGACTTATCCAGCTCCTGTTCCTACCAAATATGGCTACCATATTATCAAACTGCTAGAGAAGGAGAAAGGAGGGCAGCACGAGTTGACTGACCCGAAAGTCCAGGCTGACATCCGGCAGATCATTTTCAACCGGAAAGAGACCCTCCTGAAGACCGCGTATCTGGAGGTGGTCCGAAACGAAGCGACAGTGCAGAACTTCCTGGCCAAGAAGATTCTCGAGGATATCAGCAAGACGATTCGACCTGTAAGCACCAAATAAAGAAGACTACAAGTGCAGACAGTCTTCTATTTCAGCCTCTCTCCCGACCACACACCCGTAGGTAAGCACGAGGCTGACAACTATTATTGCCAATCCCATCAACCAGGGAGTCGAGGTTCCGACAATCTGAATCCGCTGGCTCACCTCACCATACTCGACAAGGACTGCGAGGTTAGCGAATAAAACAGAACTAAAACTCATCATCTCCGGTCTCCATCAAAGACAATCCCCTTCTTAAAATCTCTTTGTGCTGTTCTCCTCCTGTGACAATAGTGCCTTCTTTCGTTTTAGCCCCCAACGGTAACCGCCGAGTTCTCCGTCAGCGCGAATCACCCGATGACAGGGGGTAATCAGGGCGACAGGATTGGCTGCGCAGGCGCGAGCCACTGCTCGATTAGCAGTGGGCCGGCCCAAAGCTCTGGCAATGTCTCCGTAGGTGCGTGTCTCGCCATAGGGGATCCTTCGCAACTCTTCCCAGACTCTCAACTGGAATGCCGCAGCCTGCAGATCAATGGGCAAATCGAGATGCCGCTGGGAGCCATTGAGGTGGTTCAGCAGTGGGTCAACCCAATTGTTGATGCGACTCTCTTCGCGGCGAATGGTAGCAGCCGGATATTCTGCTGCCAGCGAAGATTCCAGCTTCCTATCCTCCTCACCAAAACTGATGGCGCAGACTCCGCGCTCGGTTGCGGCCACCAACAACCGGCCCAGGTGGCAATTCACGATAGTGTAATTGATAATCATTCCTTTTCCTCCACGTCGGTAAGCTGCAGGCGTCATCCCCAACTGCTCCGAGGCATTTTCGTACAAACGGCTGCTAGAACCATAGCCTGCATCGTAGATAGCACTTGTGACGTCTTCCCCATTTCTGATGTGTAATTTAAACATCTTGAGACGATGAGCTGCCGCATATTGGCGAGGAGTGATCCCGGTGATCTTTTTGAAGATTCGGTGCAGGTGATGAGGACTGATACTTAACTTCTCGCCCAGGACGGCAAGCGAAACAGGGCCGTCGGCAGTTGCTTCAATGGCACGGCAAGCGCGCAAGATGGTTTCAACATGCGGATCACTTTTTTGAGATTGGCGAGGCCTGCAGCGCCGACAAGCGCGGAATCCAGACTGCTCGGCGGCGTCGCAAGAAGAGAAAAAGATCACCTGATCCCGTTGAGGTCTCCTGGACGGACAAGATGGTTTGCAGTAGATGCCGGTTGAACGTACCGCATAAACGAAGACACAATTGAACCGAGCATCTTTTGCCTGCACCGCCTTCCAGCAGAGTTGCTCGTTCGTCAATGCTGATTCCGGTTGGATATCTCGACCTTGGTTCATAGCCACAACCTCCTACGTTCATATTAGGGGAGGGAAGCTAATGAAATCTATCCGGATCTTGCGTTCAAACTCTGGGATGCCAAAAGGTGAGAACGGAGAATCTTTGCTATCGGCGCTGCAGTTTGATCTGAAAGATTTTTGGCCAGAGTTTCCCGGTCACGAACAGACGATCATGGGTGGCATCATATGCAATTCCGTTGAGCACAGCCTCAGGTTCTAGTTGAAACACTCCCGACAATAAGCCTTGGAGGTCAATCCAGCCCGTAACCTGGCCAGACCCTGGTGAGATCCGGGCGATTCGATCCGTGTGCCAGACGTTGGCGTAGATTTCACCTCGAACGAACTCCAATTCATTCAAATTCTGTACCGGGGCATCCCCATCTCTGACACTCAAGCGCTTGGTTTCTCGAAAGGTCTCCGGATTTAGAAACCGCAATTCTGAACTGCCGTCGCTCATAATGAGATGATCTCGATCGTGCGCCAGTCCCCAACCTTCGCCTGGGTAGTCGAAGGTTCGCTCAAGCTTGAAGCTTGCCAGGCCGTAGACAAAGCCGAGATGGGACTGCCATGTTAGTTGCACTAACCGCCCCTCCCAGTCTGTCAGTCCTTCCGCGAAGTACTTCGACTCAACCGCGATTTGTTGGACCACTTCACCGGTTTGGAGGTCCACTTTACGAAGTGTCGATCGGCCGTTGAGGCCAGTGCTCTCGTACAGAAACCCGTCGCGATAAATCAGGCCTTGTGTGTAAGCTCGCGAATCGTGCGGATAAACACTCACGACTTGGTACCCGTAGACAACCGTGGCCCTTGCGTGGGTTGAAGGCTCAGAGTAACAAGCCCCCAGGTGTATCAGCAGCACCATAGCGGCCGCAGCCAAAAGGAAATCTATCGGGAATCGAATTAACCGCATCTTTGGGTAAGCCATCTGCGTCGCCCCGTATACGTTAGCCAAGGACCCTTTAAGAACAGAAGCGAGACCCTCCAATGACTCAGCCTTCATCCATTGGAGCGCCTGTTGAGCCGAGCAGAATCATCCTGTCACGGTCCTGGAATCTTTTTTCCCGGGAGAAGACTGTGACCGCTTTGGATCTGCACTCCCCCAACTCGTGTTGATTATCCGGCCCGTTTTGATCATAATGGGGGTCCGCTGTTCAAAGGAACCAGTGATCGGAGTGTCTTCGCGCACCCAAGAGAAACGCGCCGGTCGGATTGGCCTTCTATCCTTCCTCCAGCACAGGAAGCAAATAGGAAAGGAAGGCACAAACCCATACTACCAAATCCATTTCAGGGAGAGTGAGGAATAATGAAAAAGGTCGAGTGTGTTGTGCGCCGTAACAAAGTTGATGATGTCAAGGCCGCTTTGCATGAGCTGGGAATCCTCGGAATGACTGTAACAGAGGTACGGGGTGTAGGTCGGCAAAAAGGTCGCATTGACAATATGGAGGGCAGTGACACCGTCGGCTTTCTGCCAAAAATGAAAATGGAGATCATTATTCCTGATGAACTGGTTCAGAAGGCCGTCGATGCAGTCATCGGAGTTTCCCGCACTGGTAGGTTTGGCGATGGAAAGATCTTCATTTCCCCAATTGAGGAAGTCATTCGTATAAGGACAGGAGAAAGGGGACTCGGTGCGATTTAACCACCGAGCCCTGGTTTCTGTCCGAAAAGATGATGCCCCTGCCGTTTCCTAGCTGGATACAGATTGCTTCACGCATAACTCGTCAAAGGCCTTGGTCAAGTCCCGGGCAATCTCCTGAGCGTCCCGCCCCTCAATTTGACTGCGTTGCATTATGAAAACCAGCTTTCCGTCTCGAAACAACGCAATCGAAGGAGAGGACGGCGGATAGCCTTCAATGTATTCCCGTAGGCGGGTTGTCGCTTCAACATCACCCCCGGCGAACACTGTAGTGATCCTATCCGGAACGACCGCATGCTTCAAGGCCAGTGCTATTCCTGGCCGCGCGCGTCCGGCAGCACAGCCACACATAGAATTAATGACCATCATCACAGTCCCTCTTGTCCCCCGTATTACGGCATCCACTTCTGCCGGGGTTCGAGTCTCCTGGATTCCCAACTGCGTCAATTCTGCTCTCATTGGAGCGATGAACTCTTCTGGATATCTCAATTTCCTTTCTCCTTAAGCAGTTATGTTGATACGGGCACACCCGATCTTATTCCTAAACGATCTCCCAACTTTGTGGTGAGTTGAACTTTACCTCAGTAATAGAGATTCTAACACGGGGGCTTGAAATTCCGAAGGAACACATTCTTGTTGGTATTGACTTTGTGTTCCGATTATCATCGTATTTGGCTATTTTCGAATCGAATTTGTTACTTGTTATACCATGGGCCAGACTCTAACTGAACCGGGGACTGATGTCGGGATTCTGGATGGCAAAGCTCCACTCTATGACGTTGTCTTGCTCAATGACGACGATCACAGCTATGACTATGTCATCGAGATGCTCCAGAAGATTTTTTGTTTTTCGAAGGAACAGGCACTGAAACATGCCGTAGAGGTTGACCTCACGGGGCGGACTACCTTGATTACCTGTGGGTTGGCAGAGGCAGAATACTCGCGAGACCAAATCCATGCCTATGGCCCCGACCCTCGTATACCGCACTGTCACGGTTCCATGTCGGCCGTCATTGAACCAGCAGATACTCCGGCTTCTTAATCCTGAATTTCGTCTGCATGCCGAAATGAAAGTCTTAAGCCGGTCCTCGTTGAGAAGTTGCGGGAAGCAATTGCATTCCCTTTTGTGCGCAATTCCAAAGCGATGACGACTCGATACTGGATTGGAGTAGTATCTCTCGACCATGTGCAGAGCGGAATTGAGGGCGGCTTCGTTCAACTCGCCCAGGGTGAGGAACTCCCTCTTAAGCGGATGAAAGCGGGCGACTGGCTCATTTACTATTCTTCACGACCGGCGGAGAGGAGCAAAGAACCTTACCAAGCTTTCACGGCAGTTGCCCGCATGGCCGATTCGGATATTTACTCGGTTTTTGCCCCTTACGGTTTTGTTTACTTCCGCAGAAATGCCTGCTATTTCCCCTGCCATCACACCGCGATTAAGCCTCTTATCGAGAGGCTCTCATTCATCACCAACAAAAGGCGTTGGGGGTTTCCATTTCGAACCGGACACTTTGAAATCACTCCCGAAGACTTCGAGGTAATTACTTCAGCAATGGGCTTGGGCGTTGTCAAAGAAAGCTAGAGCTGACCCGGCTTGCATCATTTCGCCTTCTTGTTCGCTAGTGGGAAGTCCGATGTCCCAGAACCGAACAGTTCTAAGTTACCCCCACACTAGTTTCATGAGTTTAATCTTTTGTTTTCATACAAATACGCTCGGCTCTGCAAATGGCAGGTGGCGTGCCATAGTAAGGGTCGTCATCAGAGGTTCTTGAGTTCTCCTCTCTTGGCTGAGCAGCACGAAAATAGGGTTGGAACTGCCGGAGGCACATATGGACATCCCACGTACACAAGCCATCAAAGCTCGTCGAATCAAGCGAGTCCTATATGTGCTGATCGGTTTGATATTAGTTTCGGTTACGACTGTGGGTCTTTCCCGTCTCAAGCCGGCGGCTCCAAGTGTGGAACGCAGCACAGTTTGGTTAGACACCGTAAAGCGTGGACCCATGAAGCGGGAGGTTCACGGCATGGGGACGTTGGTTCCCCTCGAAATTCGATGGATTCCAGCCACGACGAATGGCCGCATCGAGAAGATTATTTTTCGGCCCGGGGTGTCAGTGACTCCCAATACTGTCCTGATTGAACTCAGCAATCCGGAAGTTCAACAAGCGGCCCTTGATGCCGAATGGCAACTCAAAGCAGCCCAGGCGGAATTGGAGAGCCTGAAAGTTCGCCTGGAAAGTCAGCTCTTGGACCAAAAAGCTATCCTAGCGCAAGCAGAGTCTAGCCAGCGACAGGATCAGCTCAACGCGGAAAAATTCGGAGCCCTGGCAAAAGAAGGTTTGGGATCGGAATTGAATGCTAAACTTTCTCAAGCCCAGAGCGAAGGTTCTGCCATTCGCCTGGAAATGGAAAAGCAGCGAATGGCAATCAGTTCAGAATCGTCAAAGGCCCAGCTCGCAGCCCAGCAGGCCAAGGTGGAACAGCTCCAGGAATTGTTGAAGCTGAAGCGGATCCAGGTGGAATCGCTGCATGTTAGACCCGGCATGGAGGGGGTTCTGCAGCAAGTGCCCGTTGAAGTGGGGCAGCAGGTTTCGCCGGGTGCAAACCTGGCCCGGGTGGCGGACCCTAAACAGTTGAAGGCCGAAATCAAGATCCCGGAGACCCAGGCCAAGGACATTCTTAATGGTCAAAAAGCCATGATCGATACTCGAAACGGAGTTGTCTCCGGCCATGTCATCCGGATCGACCCGGCTGTCCAGAACGGTACCGTCACCGTAGATGTGGCATTAGATGAACCCCTGCCGAAGGGAGCCCGCCCCGATCTGAGCGTAGATGGAGTCATTGAACTGGAGCATCTCGACGACGTCCTCTTCGTTGGACGGCCGGCTTTTGGACAAGAGAAGAACGTGGTAGGGATATTCAAACTCTTGGAAGACGGCAAGACAGCCCAACGAACTCAGGTCAAATTGGGGCGAAGTTCAGTCAATACCATTGAGATCATTGACGGTTTGAAGATCGGCGATCAGGTCATCCTTTCGGACATGTCGGCGTGGGATGCTTACGACCGCGTGAGGTTGAACTAAGATCCCGGGAGGGTGAGACCCGAAGCAACGTGGGGAAAAAAGGACGGGTCTCAAACCAAATGAGCGCAGATAAAACAATGAGAACGATTATAAACCATAGCATGGAGTAGGACGGGGCCTCTGTGACTCAGTGGCTTCCGAATTTTTAATGTGGGAGCGAATAATGAGTAACAACAATCAACCAATGATTCGACTCGAGGGAGTCACCAAAGTCTTTCTGACCGACGAAGTGGAGACGCACGCCCTGTCCGGAATCCACCTAGAGATTAAGAATGGAGAATACGTTTCTATTTCGGGTCCTTCGGGCTGCGGAAAATCAACTCTGTTGTCAATCCTGGGATTGCTGGATACACCGACTGACGGGCGCTATCTGTTGAATGAGCGGCCGGTCGAATCGCTCAGCATGCAGGACCGATCGCGGATCAGGAACCGTGAGATTGGCTTTATTTTTCAGGCTTTCAATTTGATCGGAGATCTGACCGTGTACGAGAATGTGGAGCTGCCTCTCACTTACCGCGGCATGCCGTCAGCGGAACGCCGACAACGGGTCCAGGAAGCGCTGGAGAAGGTGGGAATGGCGCACCGGGTGAAACACTATCCGTCCCAGTTGTCAGGAGGTCAGCAGCAGCGTGTGGCCGTGGCGCGTGCTCTGGCAGGTCATCCTTCTGTGCTGCTGGCCGACGAGCCGACCGGGAACTTGGATTCCGCCAATGGGGAAGCTGTGATGGAATTGCTGCGAGACCTCCATCGCAACGGCGCCACTATCTGCATGGTGACGCACGATCCTCGCTATGCCAAGCATGCCGATCGCGAGGTGCACCTGTTTGATGGCCGCGTGGTCGAGGAACAGGTCGCGGTCGTCTAATTGAATCCAAAAGAATCCCACACCTCGAGGGAAGGACGTAAACCCGCTCTTCCCTTTTTCTTTCGTTAGGCAATTGGCCTCAGGCCAGACTCGAGGCCGGAGGGGTGATTCCTCTGACCTCAAGCTATTGAGGTGATGCCATAATCAACCTACTACGCGGACATCCGCACTTCCCTTCCGGTCCAGCTCATCATTCGCGTTGATCCAATTATGGCGATACAGTACGAGGAGGAATCGAGTCTCGGGTCTTGGTCGCGTGTGACGAGGGACACCAGCTAGGTCTTCTCCATTCTGAAGTGATCCATCCAAATGGACAGTTATAAGGTCAGTGCAGACGCTGATCGTGTCTTTTACCCCCTCTCCTTTCTGTTGGCCGAAAAGAGATGATGTGCACTTTATATTGCGCGTTCTACAATCGAGAGGGCTTCTCAAAGCTGTGTTCGCCTTCGGAATCCGATATTCCCAATATCGCACACTTACGGTCACCCACTTTTTCACCACTTTCATTCTGCACCAGTCTAAACCTTATAAATCAGCGGCTTAATTCGTAAACAGCGATGGTATCTGGCTTGCAGAATCA
>DATKMG010000087.1:0-6965 GCA_035541995.1 Terriglobia bacterium | reverse complement strand
AGCCAAACGAGTCGCCTGGAATACGGTGCATCGTTGGCTGGAAAGAGCAGCAGCTTGGTGTCGGCGCCTCAATGATCGAAGAATGAGAAGGCTCACTCTGGGGGAGCTTCAAGCCGATGAGATCCAGACGATTGTCGGAGGCAACAAACAGTCCATTTGGGTCCTCGTGGTGATAGATGTCTGGTCCCGGCCATGGCCGGCGACAGTGGTCGGGAAGCGAACCTACCGCAACACCCTGGACCTGTTTCGAAATGGGCAATTCGCGTCTTTCTATGGCGGCGTAGCAACACTGGATGACGGAGGCACCACCTCCAGCTCGGGCCAGCAACCCCGCCGAACACCAATCCTTAATTCGTTTGGCCCGACTGTGCAAACGATGAGCCGACCCGCAACGCGGCAGGTCAGCGATTGAAGGTTTGCCAGCGAGAAGGATCCATAAAAACGTCGGTGATTAGCCGCCAGTTGGTATCCACGCTGAGCACATTTCAGCGAGGCGTGGCCTTCCGACGATCCAACCCGGTTTAGTCTTCGTATGTCGGCGTCAGATCCATGATTACATTGTAGACCAGCGCGGCGCAGGACATTGCCACTTCGCCAAAAACACACGCCTTGCGTGGGCTCCCGCTGGTCGCCCGCCCACAGTGTGCCTACCAGTCATTAAGAAAGGACTAAGCGCTGTGCGGGACATCCTTAACGCTGGCTTGATTATACTATCGTCGATCCCGTTGTGCTAGACCCAGACCGATTCCTCACGATGTCTCCATTAGCCGCGGTATTTGCTAACCGACCCCAATAATCCAATCCCTCGGTCTCCAACGGGTCCTGAATCAATCCGCCATATTGCTGGAATTCATGGCAAAATTTGAGACCTAACCGACATAAGGGATTCCCAAACTGATCCTTTTGTTGACGTTTATTGGACATTAAGGGAAAAAGGGTTCCATCCCCTCGGCGAGAGTTGAAAAACAATGGGATACGGCGGCTACGAAGCTAATCATCTGAAGAATCGTAGTTTGTGCCTACCGGCGCCTATAAGAGTAAACATAAATTCAATTTGGTCTTAAATTTGTAAGACGACGGATGGAACTTATGCCTTTTATATCCACTGAAAAGCGCCTGAATCGCCCTTCTGTGGACTCATACCATGGGCTTTGGAATGTGCGCAACGGAGAAGTCAAGAACGGAATTCATGCATGATGTGGTCTTCTTGCTCTAGAATGCGGTTATAAGATCAAGCGAGAGATTTGTGGAAAAAGCGCTTAAAACCGGTGAAGCCGACCGGCTCTGCAGTCTACCGTTTACGCGGGCGGATATCGAGCAGACGGTACCGTTGCGTTTCGAACAAGTTGTCTGCCGGTTTCCAAATCACACTGCACTCGCTGGCAACGGCCGGCGCTGGACGTACCGGGATTTGAACAGGCAGGCAAACCGGATCGCACACGCCATCCGGGAGCGCACGCAACCCGGTGTCGGGTGTGTTCCCTATCTGTTGGACCATTCTCCAGAGATGGTCATCGCCACGCTTGCCGCACTGAAGGCTGAGAAGACCTACTTGGCCATCCATCCAAGGATGCCGGCCACGGCACAAGCGGAAACCTTACGAGATGCAGTACCGGAATTGGTTCTGACGAACTCCCTCTTTGAGTCCCATGCCCGAAACCTAACAGCTGGGACTTGTCCTATTCTGAATCTTGATGAGATCACTGTGGGGTATCCCGACGAAAATCCGCAGATTGTGACAAGTCCACAGGACCCGTCGACGATTTTCTATACCTCCGGGACGACAGGCCAACCTAAGGGAGTAGTGAAATGCCACCGGGCGGTTCTGCATCGTGTCTGGCTCTCCGCACAACACGATGCCATCACGCCGGCGGATCGGCAGTCTCTGGTGACCCATTGCAGCTTTTCGGCGTCTGAATCTGACATGTTCGGGGCTCTTCTCCACGGCGCCACTGTGTGTGTGTTTGACATCGCTTCACAAGGGCTATCGGCCTTTCGGGAGTGGATTGAAAATGAGCAAATCACCCTTCTGCACCCGCCCGTTCTCCTGTTTCGAAGATTCCTTTCCACCCTGGAAGGGGAGAATCTGTTCCCTTCGGTAAGGTTAGTAGCCCTGGCTGGAGACGTTGTCCTACCGTCCGATGTGGAGAATTGGAAGCGGCATTTTGCAGGCTCCTGCGTCCTGATGCATCGCTATTCCACAACCGAGACCGGCCTCCTGTGTGTGGCACGCATGGAATCAGGTCTGGAGTCAAACCTTGGGGCCGGCCGGCCGGTGGCGGATAAGTGTCTCGAGCTGATTGACGAAGCAGGCCGAATTGTCGCTGCCGGCGAGGTAGGAGAGTTAGTTGTCAAAAGCCCCTATATTGCCGAAGGCTACTGGCAACACCCGGAAGAGACGGCTATGGTCTTCAAGCCTGACCCTGACGTTCCCGGCCAGCGGATCTATCGAACCGGTGACCTCGGGCGGTTCTTGCCCGATGGCAGTTTTGTGTTTCTCGGGAGACGGGATGGCCAGGTGAAGATTAGGGGCTACCGGGTGGACACACGCGAAGTGGATTCCGCATTGTTGAAGCTGAATGAGGTGTGTGAGGCGGTTACCATTGTCCGGAAGGAAGAGGACGAAGACCGGCTCCTGGCGTTCGTAGTGCTGAAGGACGGAGTTCAGTTCGATCCATCTACACTTCGTGAACAACTCCGGGCATATTTGCCCGAGTGGAAAATACCTGCCCGTTTTCAATCGATCCCCACGTTGCCGACGACCCTGACGGGCAAAGTCGACAAGCTGCAGCTTGAAATGCAATGGCGCGAGCCCCTCCCTCTTGAAAGCTCCGTATCAGGCATGCCAGCCACGCTCGAGGAAAGGCTGGCGGATATTTGGAGGGTCGCATTGCGGCTTGATGGTTTCGATTATGACGACAACTTCCTTGACCTCGGCGGGGATTCGATCTCCGTCATGATGGTTCTGAGCTGGATAGAGCGGCTCTACAGGATCCGACTGGCTCCCCCCGAATTCTTTCAGGGCGCGACTATTCGGCAACTTGCCGCTCTCATAAAGAGCAGACTATCCACGACAGATCATTCCCCTACGGGTAGTCGTCGGGGGTCTTCTTCAACATCAGGGACACTGTCTGCAATAAGTTCAGGCAGGAAAGAAACAGGTACAGAACTACGGTGTTTGCAGATCGACAACGTCTCCGACGGGTATATTGAGCTGCTTAATGCTTACGATGTCGATCACATCTTCATCAATCCCGGCAGCGGTACCGCGCCGATCCAGGAATCCATCGCCAAGTTTAAAGCTCAGGGACGCCGCACTCCCGAGCTGGTCCTCTGTCTTCATGAGTCTGTGGCCATGGCAGCTGCACACGGCTACTTCATGGTCAGCGGCAGACCTCAGGTAGTCCTGGTTCACGTGGACGTGGGCACCCAAAACATCGGCGCGAACCTACACAATGCACAGCGGGGTCGCGCGGGGGTGATTATCTGTGCTGGGAGATCGCCTTACACTCAGGATGGCAGTCTGCCTGGTGGGCGGAATCGCTATATCCACTGGATACAAGAGCAGTTCAGCCAGGCGAGCATCGTGCAGAATTACGTCAAGTGGCACTACGAGCTGACCTGCCGGGAAAATCTCCACGTAGCGATACAGCGAGCGTTCCAGGTAGCCGGCACGGAACCGGCCGGCCCTGTATATCTGACTCTCCCGAGAGAAGTGCTCATGGAGAAGATGGAGGCGCCGATCTCTAGGTCCCAGCGCGCACAGGCGATTTCCACGCTGGCGGCTGACCCTGAGAGCCTTTCGCGGGCAGCTCAGTGGCTGATTGAGGCCGACAGACCATTGATTCTTGTGGCCTATGCGGGCCGCAATCCCAAAGCCGTGGCCTCTCTGGTGAGACTCGCCGAGGCGCTCGCGGTGCCAGTTGTGGAGTCACGCCACCGACTCAATTTCCCTTCGAGTCACCCCCTTCATCTCGGATTCTGGGCCATTCGTTACTTGCAACAAGCTGACTGCGTTCTGGTTCTCGATCACGACGTTCCATGGGTCCCAACGCAGGGTAGACCACCGTCTGAATGCCGAATCATTCACGTGGATATTGATCCCTTCAAACGGGATATCCCGATTTGGGGATTCCCGGTGGATTTGGCCATTCAGGCCGACTCGTCGCAGGCAATGGCAGGCCTGGCCGAGGAAGTTGAGCGGCGGCTGAGCCCCGCAGATCGGACACGGATTGAAGCTCGACGCCGTGTTGTGACCACGGAGCATCAGGTGCAAAGGGCGGGATGGCGGCAGAGAGCCCTTGATCTGGCGACGCGACAGCCGATGGCACCTGAATGGGCCGCGTATTGCTTGAGCGAAATTGTGGATAACGACACTGTGATCGTCAGCGAGGCTGTCAGCAATAATCCAGTCCTTTGGCACTATCTTCAGCTAAACGCGCCCGGAACCTACTATCAAAGCCTCGGGTCCGGCCTTGGTTGGGGCCTTGGAGCCGCCCTGGGTGCCAAGCTTGCCTCCCCCTCCAAAACGATCATCTGCACGGTAGGAGATGGCTCCTGGGTGTTCGGTTCTCCTATCGCTGCCTATTGGGCAGCCGAGCAGTCCCGCAGTCCTTTCCTGACGGTGATCTTCAACAATCAGGCATATGCTGCAACCACCGAAGCGATCTTGGGTATAGCTCCTGAGGGCTACGCTAGGAAGACAGGCAACTATCCGGGGTGCGATCTGCCGAAACCGCCTCTCTATTCTAAGGTGGCAGAAGCCATGGGCTTGTGGGCCAGGTCCGTGGAGGATCCGGCGATACTCAAGTTGGTTCTTCGGGAGGCGCTTAACGAAGTACGCCGCGGTCGTTCCGCCCTTGTTGACATCTGCGTCTCGTCATCCCGACCCTTGGAGCGGATGTCGGAGACGTGATCTGTGCAGCGCTTCAACAATGCGGAGGAGGGAGCGAACTATGAGCGCCGATCCTGTCCAATTCATTGATCGGACCCGGCACTGTTGTCTTCGTCAACTGGTCCACGAGCAGGCCGATCGGAATCCCGATGCCGTTGCGATTCTCGCCCCGGGACGCAGGCCCCTTACTTACGGTCGTTTGAACCGCCTCCTGGTCGACATCGTGAAGGAGCTCAATTCTTTCGGCGTCGGCCGGAATGACCGTGTGGCGGTGGTGCTCCCCGAGGGCCCGGAAATGGCCGCGGCTTTTATCGCCATCGCCTCCTGTGCCACGTGCGCCCCGCTTAATCCCGCGTATCGCGCCAGCGAGTTCGAATTCTATCTCTCTGATCTACAGTGCAGGGCACTGCTGGTTCCATCTGGAAGCGCATCGCCGGCAATCGCTGTTGCCCAAGCTCGTGGCATCCCAATCCTTGAATTAACACCTGTGAACGGTGGGGAGGCGGGTCTCTTTACCCTAAACCTGAACGTTCAGGTACCCGGTTCCGAACACTCGGATTTCAGGGGGTCTGAACCCCTGAAAGGGGGTTTGGCGCAGTCGGGCGATGTCGCGTTGGCGCTCCACACTTCCGGAACGGCTGCTCGACCGAAACGGGTGCCCTTGACACATCGTAACATTTGCGCTTCCGCACACAATATTTGCGCTGCAGTCGAGTTGGTTGAAAGCGACCGTTGCCTGAATGTGATGCCGTTGTTTCACATTCACGGTTTGAGCACGATCTTTGCTTCTCTGGCGGCGGGCGCGAGCGTCGTTTGCACGGAAGGCTTTTCCGGTCCTCGATTCTTTCAATGGATGGAGGAGTTTCGCCCTACGTGGTATTCGGCGGCGCCCACCATCCACCAAGAGATCCTGAAGAATGCCGTTTATCATCCTGGCATCATAGCGACCTCTCCACTGCGATTCATCCGTTCCGCCTCCTCGGCGATGCCGCGGCAGTTGATGATGGAGATGGAACGTGTCTTCCGTGTCCCATTCATCGAGGCCTACGGTATGACGGAGGCTGCTCCGCAGATTGCCAGCAACCGGCTGGCACCGAGCCGGCGAAAGCCGGGTTCGGTAGGTCTGGCCGCGGGGCCGGATGTGGCGATTATGGATGAGGCGGGCAGGATAGTCCCGCCGGGCCAAAGCGGCGAGATCGTGATCCGCGGCACGAACGTGATGCTGGCCTATGAAAATGATCCGGAAACCCAGGGCAGCGCCTTTGTCCGGGGGTGGCTCCGCACTGGCGATGCAGGCCATCTGGATACTGAGGGTTACCTTTTTATCACCGGCCGTCTCAAAGAGATCATCAATCGTGGAGGGGAGAAAATCTCACCACGAGAGGTGGAAGAAGTCCTCCTGGGACACCCGGCGGTCGCGCAGGCTGTTACGTTTCCAGTGGCTCATTCGACCCTCGGCGAAGATGTTGCAGCTGCAATCGTGCTCAAGTCAGGTGTTCAGATGGGCTGTTCCCAACAGCCGAACGATCGGGGACTCGAACCCCTGATCCAGGAGATCCGCCAGTTCGCCGCGACGCGCCTCGCCGGTTTCAAGGTACCGCAGCAGATCGTGATCGTAGATGAGATCCCGATAGGCCCGACCGGAAAACTGCAGCGTATCGGCTTGGCAGAAAAACTTGACCTGGTGCTGCCAGGCAAGAGGCCGGCCGGTTTCACTGCACCCCGTTCACCTGTTGAGCAAGATCTGTCAGAAATCTGGGCCAGTGTATTAGGTGTCGATCGACCTGGTATCCATGACAACTTCTTCCGGTCAGGTGGTGACTCGCTGAAGGCAGCCCAGGTGTTATTCCGGTTGCGCCGTGACTTCCAGGTCGAGCTGTCGATGCAAAGCCTGTTCGAGAGGCCAACTGTGGCCCAGTTGGCAGAGCTGGTGACCCGGCGACTGGCCATGCGGGCCGACGATAGAGTGAGACCCCATCCGCCCTCCGAGAACGTGACCATTCCGCGGAGGAGTGCAACCGAGCCTTGCCCGTTGTCGTTTGCCCAGCAGCGTCTGTGGTTCCTCGACCAG
>DATKMG010000086.1:0-4121 GCA_035541995.1 Terriglobia bacterium | reverse complement strand
GGTGGGAACCGACTTGTCCAGAACGAACCCCCCAATGTCCCGCACTTTATGGACCTGGGGGTAAGTCCCCGTCAGGATGGAGGCGTGGGAAGGGGTGGTCAGAGGAACCTGGGCCACCGCTTGAACGCAACGGACTCCCCGGGCTGCCAATTCGTCAATATGAGGGGTGGGAACACTCTGCGGATTCAAACAGGAAACGTGGTCGGCTCGCAAGGTGTCCAGCGTGATCAGAACGACATTGGCATCCCGGGGCTCGAGCCTTGGAGCGCTCCCGGCCTCGGGAGCTTTGGGGCCACGGGAACACCCGGCTAAAAGGAAAGTGGCAGTGAAAACCTGCGCGGCCAATACCCACCGGCAGGATAAGCCGGGAGTAGATCTTTCATTCAGATGCATAGGGGAAATCCCATATTCGGAAGTCTTCTTTGCTATCATACCGTAGGATGGGTGGAATTTCAGCGATGTATTCCAGGTGGAATCAAAGGTAGCGGACAAGAAGGGCGGAAGACGTCCTGAAAGGACGAAAGAGATTGGCCTGGGGTTGAGCCGCGACGCCGTTCGCCGCGATACCCCTGGGAACGGATTCCCATCGGGTTTGCACCTATATATTTCCAGTCTTCTGGAGGAGAATGCTCCAAGGTACTGAACTGGCATGCGCATTCTAGCTAAACTCGCCCTGGAGTCTGCCATGACTGCTGGCGCACTGTTGCTCTTTTTGTCAGCTGCCAACGGCCAGGGACAGAAATCTTCTAGACCGTTCACAGTAATCAATCTTGCCTCGAAGGCCGGCTTGAACTTTCAGGAAAACAATTTTGCCACTGAAAAGAAGTATCCCTTTGAAACTATGGGAGGGGCAGTGGCGGCTCTGGATTACAATAACGATGGTTGGCTGGATCTGTTCTTCCTGAATGGCGCCCCTTCGCCGCAACATCTGAGAACCGATCCGGCATCGTTTAATCGCCTTTATCGAAACAATGGCGATGGCAGTTTCACCGATGTCACTAAGGCCTCGGGCCTCAGCGGAGAGGGGATCCGTGGGTACCCCCAAGGAGTATCCATTGGCGACTATGACAATGACGGCTTTGTCGATATCTTTGTCACTAATTTCGGAGACAATGTCCTCTACCATAACAACGGCGATGGCACGTTTTCAAATGTCACTTCAAAGGCCGGAGTCGCCATGCAGGGGCATCCTTTTAAAGCCAGTGCCTGCTGGGTGGACATCGACAATGACGGATGGCTCGATCTCTTTGTGACCCGCTACTTTGACTGGACTTTTGAACAGAACTCCGATGATTATTGCGGAAAGAAGGAATCGGGTTTCCGCGCCTACTGTCGGCCTGGAGTCTTCAAACCCTTGCCCAATGCCTTGTTCCGGAACAACCATGACGGCACGTTCAGCGATATCTCTGAGCAGGCGGGCCTCACTCGATGGCTCGGAAAAGGAATGGGCGTGGCCATTGCCGACTATGATAATGACGGTTGGATGGACATATTCGTGACTAATGACGTGATGCCGAACTTCCTCTTTCACAACGAAGGGAACAGTACCTTCAAAGAAGTGGCTGCCAAAGCGGGTGTCTATGCCAATGAAAATGGGACCTTGGTCTCGGGGATGGGATGTGACTTCAGGGATTACAACAACGATGGTCTACCCGATATCTTTTATACAGATCTAATCACCGAATCGTTCACGCTTTTTCTGAATCTAGGTCGTGGGTTCTTTCAAGATGTTACATTTCCTTCCAACATCGGTCTTTACTCTTCGTCCCACAGCGGCTGGAGCAACCAGTTCATGGATTGGGACAACGATGGCTGGAAGGACATCCTGGCCGTTGGGTCCCACGTCATGGATAATTCCGAGCTCTACAACCCGGCTGCCCATTACAGGGAATCCTGCTATTTTTACCGCAATCTCGGCAATGGAAAATTCGAAGACCTCTCCAAGAACTTGGGCCCGGATTTTCAGTTGACAGGAGCCAATCGTGGCCTGGCGGTGGGCGACTTCGACAATGACGGGTCCCTGGAGGCAGTGGTTTGCCGCTTAAACGACACCCCCTTATTCTTCAAGAAGAGCAATGTCAGTGGCAACTGGATTCTCCTGCGTTTGAAGGGAACCCATAGTAACCGGGATGCCATTGGCGCCAGAGTGCAAATCACTCTGCCTTCGGGGCTCAAACAATTCGATCATGTGAGCACTGCCAACGGAATCTATTCTGCGAGCGACAAGCGTCTGCACTTTGGGTTGGGGAATGAGTCTCTGATCAAGACCGTGGAAATCCTTTGGCCAAGCGGGATTAGACAAACCCTGGAGGACGTAAAGACCAACCAGGTGCTGGAGGTTATTGAGCCGATGCCGTGATTAGTCGGATCCTGGCCCGAGAGTTTCTACAATTTTTGGTTGAATGGGCTTGTCGAAAATGGACATCGCTTTGCGTGACCTCAAGCGCGGTCCTCTTTCAATGGTCAATCTCTTGTCGTGAGGGCACCTCTCTGCATCGTGGAAGAGTCGGATACAAAAGTGGCCGCCTAGCGGCAGCCTGAATTTAGGCCCCGCTTTCAAGCGGGGCACTGGAGATTGGACATTTGTGAAGCGGCCTCCTGCCGCTTCACAAATGTCCAATCTCCAGTCCCTCTCCCGATGGGAGAGGGTGGCGCGAAGCGCCAGGTGAGGGGTTCGGAATGCGATTCACACTGTACCAAGTTGGAAATTAAACTAAAACAAAACGGAATAGATTCAATGATATTTAGAATCATGAGAACAAATTGCCCAACTCTACTTCTTGTCTGTTTCTCGCTCCTATTGTTCCAGGCTGCCGCCCAACAGAAACCTGCTCTTCCCCCTGCTCGACAGGCTGAGACGGCCCTGAATGAAGGCATCAACGCGATTCAAGCCGGGAAGCTGGATCTCGCTATTCGGCGGTTCCGGGAAGCCTGTCAACTCGCTCCCAACAATCCTGTCGCCCGGCTGAACCTCGGGCTGGCGCTTTACGACAAAAGCAATGACAACCTGGAAGCTCAGCGGCTGATGGAGTCGGTGCTCGACCAGTTTCCCGAGCATCCCGACCTTCAGCTCAGGCTACTGTATTCCTACCTGGTCACCAAAAATAATCAGAAGGCAGCAGCCCTGGTCGAAAAGCTACAACAGCGGATGGAGCGGGAACCGCGATTTGCATTCAATGTAGTCTACACCATGGTCACCCTCGGTCAGCTGGATCTGGCCAAGACCGAACTGGACAAGACCTCCAATCGACTCCAGGGAGAAGTAGTGTTCATTTATGGGATGATCGCGGTTCAATCGGGGCAGAAACAAGAAGCCCTGCGACTATTCGACATGGCCGGCAGTCACAACTTTCCTCCACCGGATTCCACCCAAATGGCCAACCTGGCAGAAAGCTATTTCGGCATGCAGGAGTTCAAGAAAGCTGCCATAGCCTACGAAGCATATTTGAACCGGTTTCCTCAAGCCATCCGTTACCGTTTTCGCCTAGGTCTATGCTACTACGCTATCGGAAAACATGGCCAAGCGAGAGAGCAGTTTGAGAAGTCACTCCAATTAAAGCCACCACCACCGGAACTCAATTACTATTTGGGAGCTACACTCATCGAATTGAAGAAAAGCGAAGAAGCGCGTCCTCTTCTGGAAGCTGAACTGAAGCAGAACCCTTCCTCGTTCCGGGCGTTGACCAAGCTGGCTTACCTCGACTACTTGAAAGGTGAAAACGAGCAGTGTCGGAAAAGGCTGGATCAGTCGGCTGTCTTGGAACCGAACTGGTTCGAGACTCACTTGGTTTATGGCATGCTGTTCAGCCGTCTCGGCGATTCCGAGCAGGCCATTAAGAACCTGGAACAGGCCGTCAAGGAAGAACCGAATTACTGGAAGACCCATTACCAGTTGGCCCTGGCCTATCAAAGGGTCGGAAACGAAGAAAAGGCGAAAACCCATATGGAAAGCTACCAACGCCTGTTCAAGGAAGTCACGGGCCAGGCACAGGAAGCCCAGGAAATGCCTGACCGAATGAAGGCTCAGCCCCAGGAAAGCAAGTGAGAAGGGAGAAAAGAGGAATGCAAGATTTGCGACCATTTCACCACGTCTTCGGTTGAATTCCGGGATTTCGTAGAAT
>DATKMG010000085.1:0-28626 GCA_035541995.1 Terriglobia bacterium | reverse complement strand
TACGAACCGGATGTGACAAGTTACGATTATGATGCGCCTATCAACGAACAGGGACGGCCAACCCCGAAGTATTTTGCTCTCCGTAACCTCATTGCCAAATATGTGAGCGACCTGCCACAGATCCCAGAGCCCATTCCGGCTATGGAGATTCCGGAGATTAGAATGGAGAAGCTGACCTCCGTTTGGAGCATTCTGCCAAAGCCAATCCATTCAGTACAACCAAAGCCATTTGAAGCTTATCAGCAGGATTATGGATTCATTCTTTACAGGGCATCTCTTGTCGGTCGCAAAAGCGGACGGTTGACGATTACCGATTTGCATGACTATGCCACGCTATTCCTGGATGGAAGGTATATCGGGAAACTGGACAGGCGAGAAGGGGAGCAAGATCTGGATATTCCGAAAAGTTATTCAGAAACGCCTGTTCTGGAAATCCTCGTTGAAGGGATGGGACGAATCAATTTTGCCCAGTCCATGATCGACCGCAAAGGCATCACCGATCGGGTGACACTCGAAGGGATGACGCTCATGAATTGGGAGGTTTACAATCTCCCTTTTGATGCGGCTACCCTGGCAAGATTGAAGCCCAGCGCCATAGACAGCAAACGCAGAGGGATATTCTTCCGTGGGACTTTCGAATTGACCGGGATCGCTGACACTTATTTTGACATGTCGAATTACAGGAAAGGGCTGGTATGGGTTAACGGTCATAACCTGGGACGATATTGGGATATCGGACCACAAAAACGACTGTTCTGCCCCGCCCCGTGGTTGAGGAAGGAACACAATGAAATCCTAATTTTCGATCTCCATCAAACCGAGGGAAAAATCGTGCAAGCCGTCAAAACACTGGGATAGTGCGCTTATCCAAGACGCAGCAGGTAATAAAGGGCTCGATCTTAGAATTTATCTAATCAGTAGCACACAGCGCTCCGAAAAGAAATGGCGACCCCATGACCCTTCATTCGTGAAGGCGCCAGCAAAGTCACTCCCCGGTGAATTACCTTTGATTACAGGGTGAATGAACTAGCGATACTCGCTTAACCAATAAAGGTTCAATCCAAACCGTCCCAAGGAGGGATTTATGTGGAAAGGCAATAAGCAAGAAGAGGAAAAAAGACCTCAAGTGGCTCAACAGGTGACTCAAAGGGAGGAAACTCCTTTTAGAAGATTCGAGGAGGAGAAACCACCGGAGCCCCGATTTGAATCCAAACCTGCCCCGGCCAAACAGGACACCATCAACATTGGCAAGATGATTTCAATCAAGGGAGAGCTCAGTGGGGACGAGGATTTTACCATTGACGGCCGAGTCGAAGGCAAGATCGAACTCAAGGATCACGACCTTGTGATCGGTCCTCACGGTGAGGTTACAGCCGAGATCAATGCAAAGAATGTCAGCATCGACGGCAAAGTGATAGGTAATGTCCTTGCTCGAGAACTCGTGGAAATCAGAGCTTCAGGATTTCTAGTAGGTAATATTGAATCCTCACGAATATCCATTGTGGACGGTGCCCACTTTAAGGGAAAGGTCAATTTGCGGAAAGGCGCAGAGACCGGAGACCGACCGCGACCCAACTCCCCTGAGCCTGTTATGGTTGACAGCGGCAAAGCCGCATTGGCAGACCGCTACTAGCATTCGCCGCATTACCGGATCGGAGGCATGGAGGACGAGTCTATGTGGGAGACGTTTTTGTCGCTGTTCTTGTGTCACGGAAATCATCGCTGCATCATGCATTTTCTGGGGAACGAGAAAGTGTGGGAATGTACTCGCTGTGGACGTGTCTTCCCCATTCCAGAATCCCTGACTCGCGTTTCCGGATCCTTCAGCCTGGAAGCGCAAGAACGTGCCCGACTGGACCGGGCAGACGAACACGGCAAGCCACCTACCCACGGAGAGGCGCCAGGCAAGATTCAAGGTGCCCAAAAGACTCACAAGAAAGGGGCCTGAGACAGGCAAGTTCTAATGGAGCGTTTTGTTCGGATTCGGACGTGGACAACTGCGTTTCTCCGATTACTCTTCTTCAATGAGGGCTCCGGGAGAGATCTTTAATGGGAATGTGGCCGTTGCGCCGGCCTGGTGCATGGCTGACTCCAAACAGCTCGAATCTTCCCTCAACCACAGGGCAATGATGGTACCTCCGTCGCCCGCTCCTGCCAATTTGGCTGCCGGCGCACCTGCTGCCAGTGCCGCCGCGATCAAGCGCTCATTGGATTCTCCTGAGCCCCCCAGATCCCTTTGAATGGCATGATTCTCGTTCATGAGACCGGCCAAGGTGCGCCAGTCCTCCAGCATCAACGCTTTCTTCCCCATACGGGCAATTTCGGTGATTCTCTCGTAGGCTGCCACAACAGCCCGCTCGCCTTCGAGCCAGCGTTCGCGTAATGGCTTATGGACAGAACCGGAGGCATGCTGCACACCCGTAAAGCCTAATATGAACGGCAATTTCTGGACAAAGGGACCGAGTGATTCAATCGTGGCAAACAATTCGGCTTCTGCTTCGCGATAAAACTGTTTACCACGGAAATCCATATAGTTCAGGCCGCCGAAACTGCACATGTAGGCATCCTGGTAACCGCACACCACCTTGAGATGATTCAATTCGATATAGCGCGCCATCTCTGCCAGACGGTAGGCATTGGGGTGGACATTCTGCCAGGCCAGAAGCCCGCGCAACAAAGAAACCATCAGGGCGGTCGAACCGGCCAGGCCGCTACGCACCGGGATCTCACTCTCATACTCCACATAACATTTTACCGGAGGGAACTTCATGTAATCGAGGATGGCACGGGCCACGTCAAAGAGGTCCCCGCGCGGTTTGAGGTCATTTCGATTGGAGATTTTGCATTGCACTCCATTAGTCGCGAGAATCAGCTCATCGGCGGCCTGCATGCGGACCCGGGCTCGCATGCCCACCGAGCAGGAAAGGACCGAACCGCCATACATGTCTGTGGGGTTTCCGACAATACCCGCCCGCCCTGGAGCGGAGCAGACAAAACGTCGCTTACAGTTCATAAGCCTTTGCCTTGATGTATTGCCGGGCCATGTATCCATATCGCTCATCGGTGAGGACCATGTCGATGAACGTCCGAAAATAGCTTTCGAAATTCCCGATGTCATAGCGAGGTTGATCGGGCCCCAACAACCAGGCATAGACTGGTTGCCCCGAGTGGATAAGCAACCGGATGGCATCGGTCAGTTGAATTTCCCCCTTCTGATCCGGCGGAGTGCGCTCCAAAGCTTCGAATATGCTCGGGCTGAAGACATAACGGGCCGCTACAGCCAGATTGCTGGGAGCAGTCCCCTGAGCGGGCTTTTCCACAATATCGTTCACGCGGAAAGGTTCCTTCGCACCCGGGAGACTTCCTTGGGGGTGGATGATCCCATAGTGATGAGTTTCCTCGGATTCAACCTGCTCGACTGCAATCACGGCTGCGGCTTTCAGATCTTGGTGGGCTTGAATCATGGCTCGCACAGGGCCCGCTGGGTCATTGCCGGCAATTAGGGAATCGCCCAGGGCTACTACGCAGCTCTCGTCGTCTACAAACCTTGCTCCCAAAGAGACGGCGTGGCCTAACCCCTGTGCCTGACTTTGGCGCGTATAAAAAAAGCGGGTCTGGCGCTGGATGTATGATAGTTCGGCCAGTAAGGTTTCGTTCCCGGCTTGAGTTAACAAGGATAGAAGATAAGGATCAGGGTCAAAATGGTCTTCTATCGCATTCTTGCGTCGGCCGGTCACAAGGAGAATCTGTGAGAGGTTGGCAGACTGTAGTTCTTCTACGACATATTGAACAATGGGTTTTCGCGCAACTGGGAGCATTTCCTTGGGCTGAGATTTGGTGGCCGGCAACAAGCGGGTTCCAAGACCAGCAGCAGGGACAATCGCCTTTGAGATAGGATTCGCCATGATTAACGCTCCTGTGGATTTCAATTCAGAGATTCTCTCCCGAGGCTTCCGGGGTGGCTGAGGGGCAAACCTGAATATTCTACTATATTCAACAGCCAATTGGAAAAAGCCCCGGGGGAAAGTCCAAACGATAACCGGTTGACGAGTCAAACACTTAACGGTTACACTTTAGAATCGTCCCATCCACAATTGAGGAGGTGCTATGCTGCTAGGTGCCTCTTGGGCAGACTGTCGGGCGATCTCCCGCATGGGGGTCCCGGCTGACTTCATAATGCCATTACCAGCAGCGGCACGATGAAGCTGGGCAAGGGATAAATTCGGATGCAGACTGTGCGGACCACATTTTCGCTAGGACAGGCCCGGGTCGTCTTCACCGGCAAGCTGGCATCCATGACCAGACAGGAAGCGCACCAGGTGGTCAAGCAGGCGGGAGGCGAACCCGGAACCTCAGTTACCAGACAGACCTCTATTCTGGTAGTGGGCATGGAGGGATGGCCCTTGCTTCCCGATGGCACGCCCAGTAACAAACTGAGACGGGCTGAAGAAATTAACCAGAAATACAACTCCATTCATATCATTTCGGAGTTGATCTTCCTGGAATTGGCAGGCCTGGAGAAAACGAAGTCCCGACTCAATAAGACCTATTCACTGGCCGAGGTTTGCAGGCTGTTAAAGCTGGATCCGAAAACAATATGCCGCTGGGAACAATCCAGCTTGATCAGTTCACTGGACGGGATGTATGACTTCCAGGACATTATCACGTTGCGCATGATTGGCGCACTACTCCATCAGGGTGTCCGGCGCGAAACGATTGCAGCCAGTATTCGAGGGCTGGCATCTGTGTTGCCCGGCACGGACCGGCCTCTAGCTCAATTGAGAATCCTGGTTGAAAGCCCAACGACCTTGCTGGCCGACTTTGGGGACAGACGGATCACACCGGAAGGGCAGCTGGTTTTCAACTTCGAAATTTCATCCAAGTCAGAACCACAGGTGATAGAACTGCCCTCGTCCGAGTTGAGCGCTGCTGAATGGCTTGAGCGAGGGAAGGTTCTGGAAGATGAGGAAGACCTGGAGGGCGCCGAAAGGGCATATCTCAAAGCCCTTGCAATACAGCCTTATTTTCCGCAAGCCTACTTCAATTTGGGAAACGTGTTGAGAGATGCAGATCGCTTGGGGGTGGCTGAGCAGGCCTATAGGACCTGTGTCGCTCAGGACGCCGGTTTGGCCGAAGGATGGTACAATCTGGCGGATGTGCAGGAAGCCAAGGGGCACACCGAAGAGGCCATCGGAAGCCTGATCAAGGCAGTTGAGGCTGCTCCCACTTTTGCAGACGCTCATTTTAACCTGGCAGCTTGCCTGCAAAGAACCGGCCGTAAAGAAGAGGCCAATCGGCACTGGGAGGCCTATCTCAAGCTGGATCCCACTAGTCAATGGGCTGAGGTTGCGCGGCGACGGCTAGGGGGGGACTAAGGAAATGAACCTGGAACGAAAGCTTCCAAGGGATGAGCGACTATGAGTGTTCGCACCAGCATCGACTTGAAGTTGGATTTGGCCACGGCTTTCGAGACGTTTGTGGAGGAACTATCCACAGCGCTGTTACGGTTCGGAATGAAGCTCGAACCGGGAATCAATGGCCGTGTTATGGAAGGGACCGTAGAGGTTGCGCGGGTAGCGTGCTGGCAGCCGATGACGCAGATTACCTTTGAGTGGCACCCGGCCGACTGGCAGCCGAATGAGCTGACAAACTTCGAATTGCGATTTGAATCCTTCGGTGAGGGTTCGCGCATAACGCTGGAGCACCGGGAGTGGAACAATCTGCTGGGAGATCAAGGTAATGAACTGGCAGGCTGGTTTGCAGGCGAGGTCGCAGCGCCTCTATTTAAAGCCATGGGACCCTGTGGTTTGGGGGATTGGATCACCGATCGCAGGGCCCGATGCCCGTCAGGACGGCAAGCGCGCGCAACGTATCGCGATCCCCTTTATCATCGTCCGAACTTCAGAGCAATCTTGGAAGTACTGGATCTGAGGCCTGACGACTATATATGCGAGGTTGGCTGCGGAGGCGGGGCCTTCCTGGAAGAAGCATTGAGAAGTGGCTGCAAGGCAGCAGCCATCGACCACAGTTCCGAAATGGTGAATGTGGCTCGTGACGTTAACCAGGCTTCGATCAGGGAAAAGAAGCTCGAAATCCGACAGGGTACGGCTGATTCTTTGCCATACCCCGATGGAACCTTTAGCTGTGCGGTTATGACCGGCGTTCTGGGTTTCATATCGGATCCTCTCAAGGCGTTTTCGGAAGTTCGAAGAGTGCTGGCTCAAGGAGGACGCTTTGTGGTCTTTACGGGGTCCAAAGAATTGCGAGGGACACCCGCAGCGCCAGAGCCAATGGCGTCGCGGTTGCATTTTTACGAAGACCGGGAACTGGAAGAACTCGCACGAAAGGCGGGATTCAAAGAGGCCCACTTAAAGTACCCTGACTTTGAACAATTCGCTCGTGATGCGGGAGTGCCGGAGGAACACATCGGGCTGTTCAAAGGTCGAGGGTGTGGCCAACTGCTAGTCGCACGCAAGGGGCAAGACGGTTAAGCGGGCACACCATCGTTCGTCCCCCTCCGTGAGCAGGGCCCTGCGGCGACCATAGCCTCAAGGGAATACCGCCCTTTTTCCTACTTGGGGGGATATCCTCCTTCATCAACCCGCGGAACGGCGGGTATCCCCGATCCTGGCGATACGATAGACATCCACCGCAAAGACAATTGCGGCAGCGGCAAGTGCAAAAGGAAATATGCGCTCGAGTATATGATTAATTTGAGCGGTCAATTCCTGAGCTTTGGTGACGGCAAGCGACGGCGTCTCGATTCCTGCCAGCAGTCGGGCTTTGAAGAACCAGGCAAAGATGCCCGCTCCAAGCACGTCGGCCAGCATTCGAAAAGTGGCACGCGCTCTGGTCCAATAAGGACGGAACAGGTTTATGATTGAGAACCCGATGTTCACGATCGAGAGAATCAACAGTGCCCAGAAGAAATAAATCCAGTCTGATGCCAAGATGATGCGTGTAGAGGAAAAGACGTATTCGGTTCGCCCTCCCAGCAGATTGACCCACAAGAGACTGAAAAGGATTCCAAATGACAGTTCCCCAATGGAGTTGGAGCGAGGAATCCGGTTGGGATCACGGACAGCGGGTAATTTGCGCGGGCTCCAATCCTTCAGGAGCCAACTCTTCAACCGATAGCGTTCCACTAGTGCAAATCCCAGAGTGATAAAGAAAAAGGAATTGACGATGATGGACCAGAGGGTAGACAGGTTCGCAATCTGGCCCAGGCCGGGGTTAGCGGCGCGATAGGCTGGATCGAAAATGAGCAGGCAGATCCAAACCAGCAGCCAAGGAACCAGGTAGCCAAGTCCCACCATCTTGAGCACGAAGCGATACACGGGAAACAATACGGGACCGATAAAAGGTTGTGGCCGCAGATAACGTTCAGCCACCAGCAACGGATTGCCGCAATGCTTCAGTATGGCTTCCAGCCCCGCCTCATCGAGAGGGTGTCCCGACGTAGCCTCTTTTTCATCCATTTGCGAATGAATCTCCTCAGACAGTTCCGCCAGAATGTCTTGTTTTTGCGCCTTGGGCAGCCAAAATCCCACGGCTTGTAAGTAGCGATCCAGCATTTTCATAGGGTAACTCCTTAGAGGATATCGTTTAATGAGGAATTGAGGTTCTGCCATTCCACCAAGAGCTGCTTCAGGATCTGTTTCCCGTCCGCAGAAAGCCGGTAGAAGCGCTTATTGCGTTTTTCCTCCTCCCGCCATTGGCTGACCAGCAATTTCTGGCTTTCCAGCCGTCGCAGGAGCGGATACAAAGTGCCCTCATCGATGGTGAGGCCCTGCTCGGCCAGCACCTTGCGAAGCGTGTAACCATATTGTTCAGTCCGAAGCGCGGCCATCACGGCCAGAATCAAGCAGCCGCGACGCAATTCCAAACGGAGATTCTCGAATAATTCCTGATCCATGATTGCACCTCTACCATGTGCCACATGCCATACGGAACATAGTATGTGGTACACAGTACAGACTGTCAAGCATTATTTTGAGTGTTTGTCTTTTTCCCTTCCGGGTTCGTTCAACGGTGAGAGCCAGAGGACCGGTAGGGTGCTTGTGTGACCGCTGTCACCTCCGAAAGCGCCGAGCCGACTTTTGTTGGTGGGTGCCACGGGCTAAGCTGAAAGGCTGCCCGTGTTTCTCAAGAGAAGGGGTCTATTGAAAGAATACATTCACCTCGTTCATACCAAGAGGCACTGGACCATGGCCAATCCACAGTCCGGCCAACCAACCCGCGTCGGACCGGATAGTTGTGAAGGTACTCAATCATTTGCCTCAATAGGGATGAAGATGCAGTTTTTCCGGCATCTCATGCTCTGGTGAATCATAACTAAAAACAAAGGAAGGCACGGGCAAGCTTTCAGCTTGGCCTGTGGCACCCTAAACAGATAACGGTTTACCCTGGCCACGCCCCCGACGGTCGGAATTATCAATTCATGCACTATGCTGAATATTCCGGAATTGTAGCACTGAGCTGATATGAGCCCTAATGTCCTGAAAGGGATTCGCTTTGGAGGGCGGCCCCGCCTTCCAACGGCGCGGCCGAACTCAGCAGCAAACCCCATGAGCCAGTCCTGAAACGACTTTACAAGATCCTTGGCTCCAAAGCCTTCAACAACTTGTGTCTGCGCCAGTCGGTCTCCCAATCGTTGTCCTTGGGGATCTCGTACGATGGTTCGCGCCTCGAGGAAAATGGCAACGATATTCGCTCCCGGAAGAAGAAGTAGAAGGTTTCGCCACACAGAACCGCCGAGCGATGACGGACGGCCAGTCTCGAGGCTGATCACAACCAAGCCAAGAAAGAACTTCCCTATGCTTTGCCCCCTAATCGCGTCCCGCAATAGCACGTATGCAGCTCCAGCCACAAGGTACAGGACGAAGTTCGAATTCCTGTAGAGGAAGCAGCTCGTGATGACCAGAAGGCCGTCTATAATTGCGGCAAACAGTCGCCTCTTGACGTCAGCCTTTGAATATGACGACAGCAAGCCCCTAGAGAGACGCGTCACGATCGGAAAGTACACGAGCGCGAACGCGATTGCAGGCAGAATGAAAGTGCCAAAGAAAATGCTGGCGCTCATTGCCGTTGGTATCTCCGGCTAACTGAGTAGGACCCCAAAGTGGGGTAATACCTTACATCAAATAGAAACGATACCCCTTAAATTTCAACACGGTCAAATGGTTAAGGGAGGTGGGAAAATTAAGACGGAGGGATATGCTTCAAAGGAGACAGGGAGCCGAAGTCATATAATTGGATCGAGGAAAGTTATCTTCGGAAAGCATCGGGGAAGAGACACTACCGACCATGCACCAATGCAGAAATGGCGATAAATAGGGGGGTTGTGTTGGCGGGAGCGCCAGGTGAAACGCAGGCTCCCGCCATGTCTTGGGGATAACGAGTTAGATTTTCACTACGTCCGCTGCTTGCAGACCTTTGGGTCCCTTGTTGACCGTGAATTCTACGCGCTGACCTTCATCCAGAGACTTGAACCCTTCTTCTTGAATGGCAGTGTGATGGACAAAAACATCTCCGCCCCCAGAAGCCCGTTGGATAAACCCAAATCCCTTGGAATTGTTGAACCATTTCACGGTTCCTTGCTCTCTCATACTTTTTTCCTTTGTTGATTTTAAAAATTTGGTGAAATCCTATCGGTTTTCCGGTCATCCATGCTTCTTAGGAGCTGCAACTCAAACAACTCTCGCTAATCCCAGTCTGCAATAAAAAAGGCCACAAAATCACGAATTCTGTGGCCCTTTTTTCAGATCACAAAAAACTGATTAGGACTTTCAAGGTTAGTATAGCGTCAAAAAAGAAGAAAGCAACTAAAAATATTCCGAGGCAATTAAGGCTCAATCCGGGTCCCCAGAAGCTCCAGGAATCTTGAAAGCCACACGGGATGCGCCGGCCAGGCCGGAGCGGTCACAAGGTTGCTATCCCTATGAGCCTGATCGATAGGGATATCCATGTATTTCGCTCCTGCGCGGCTGACTTCTGGGCCCACCGCCGGATAGGCACTCACGCACTTTCCCTCCACGCAGGACTAAATACCCGCTGTGCTAGTTCCTCCAGCGTGTTTCCGAGCAACGCGAAGCATAGACTCCAGGCTGCGGTCAACGTCGGCGTCGGTGGTGGCCCAGGAACAGACACTGATTCGCATGGCCGTCTGTCCTTGCCAGACAGTCCCGCCGCACCAGCAGGTCCCATCTGCCTGGATCTCCGAAATGATGCGATTTGTGGTCTCGCTGTCTCCAAACGCAACCAGCACCTGGTTGAGGACTACATCATTCAGCACCCTGTATCCGGCATCCTGTAAACCTTTACCGAAGCGCCTGGCATGGCGGCAGGTACGCTCAATGAGGTCAGCGACGCCCTTCCGGCCTAATGTCCGCAAGGCCGCCCAGACTTCCACACCGCGTGCCCGCCTCGACAACTCCGGCGCATAGTCAGAAGGGTTCCGGAAGGGACTGGTGGTGGGGAGATACTCTGCGGTAATGGCCATTGCTGCACGTAGCGCCTCAGGGTCCCGAACAAAAGCCAGACCACTGTCATATGGGACATTCAGCCATTTGTGGGCATCGGTTGCCCAGGAATCCGCGTTACCTATACCTTTCGTTAGATGAACCTTGGAAGCAGCAGTTGCCCAAAGACCAAAGGCCCCATCCACATGTACCCAGGCGCCGGTATTATGGGCTCGCTGGCTGATTTCATGAATCGGGTCAAAGGCGCCCGTATTGACATTTCCCGCCTGCACACACACGATCGCGGGATTGGTCAAGGACGGTAACGCATCCGCTTTCATTCTTCCTTGAGAATCTGCAGGGACGATGCAAACCCGGCTACGGCCCAGCCCCAGCAGTCCCAGGGACTTGAAAAGGGTCGGATGTGCTTCGGCCCCGACGGCAACCGTGATTGCCGGTGCACCGAACAAACCTTCTGCCTCAACGTTCCAGCCGGCTTGCTTGAGCACGGAATGGCGTGCTGCGGCCAGCGCACAGAAATTCGCCATGGTTGCGCCGGTAACGAATGCCCCTCCGCATTTTGTCGGGAGTCCAAAAAGGTCAACCAGCCAGCGCAAGGCGATTTGTTCCAACCAGGCCGTCGCAGGCGTTACGTTGTACAAACCAGTGTTCTGATCCCATGCCCCGGCCAGCCAGTTAGCGGCCAGAGTTACCGGGAGTGTGCCTCCGATGACAAACCCAAAATAACGGGGTCCGGCCATCGCCGTTGTAGCCGGAGAGCAAATCTCGTCCAGCAATTGCAAAACGGAATCAGAACGATCAGGGAGGTCAGGCAAGGGTTCATTGAGCTTCGATAGGCTGGCGACAGCTTCTACAGATGGAGCCACACTACGAGACTCAAGGCCTTCTAGATAGGAAATGGCACGCTGAGCCGCATTCTCCAAGAGTATTCTCATAGATATCTCCGAGCTTAGACCTGCCCGTTTTCCTGAGGAAAGGGCAACATGTTCCGTTTTTCTGAGTTGGGAGAATAGCACATGCGATCCGGCGAGGCCAACCCGCAAGCCGCCCGGCCTGAGTAGCAACCCCCGGCGGAGCGGGGGCTCCGCGCACGCTTTATTGAAACGCGCGACGGAGTGCGCGTTCCGCCTGCTCCGTCACAGGCGGCGGACGGAATAAAGCCTCCTGTCGCGACCGAAACTAGTTAGCGGTTCTTTTGAAAATCAGATCGCTGTATGATGTCCGGGCAACCGGCGCCTGATGGAGGATTACAGAATAGTTTGTGCAAATCAAAAGGAGAGTATGAATTGGAGGGATTGACCATGAAACACCACTTGCTGTTGTCGATTCGGATATTCATCTATTTAGCACTGATCTTGTTCGCAGGACAGGCGCTGGCTCAGCAACTGTTTGAAGTCCCCGATAACGTCCAAACCCGCTGGATCTCGTTTGAGAATCCCGCAGGCCACAAAGGAGAGGGGGGACAAGCCAACCAGGGCCGCAAAGGGGCGCCGGCACGTTCTATTAAGGCTGGTGAGACGGTCACTATAGCCGAGATTGACGGCCCCGGTGTCATTCGCCGTATCTGGTGCACAGTCCGACGGGAGCCGGAAATCGTACGGGGTTTGGTTCTTCGCATTTTCTGGGAGGATAAGTCGACACCGTCGGTAGAGGCGCCTTTGCAGGACTTCTTCGGAATTCCCTTTGCGCGCCAAGTCTCATTCGAGTCGGCGCTTTTTTCCAATCCCGAGGGACGCTCCTTTAATTGTTTTGTCCCCATGCCCTTTATCAAACGGGCCCGCATTACCATCGAGAATCAATCAGCACGTGAGACAGAGCTTTTCTTTGACGTGGATTACACGGTGGGAGATCAACTCCCTGCTGTACTATGCTACTTTCATGCCCACTATCGAAGGGAGAATCCCACCAAGGCCAAGAAGGATTTTCAGATTCTTCCGATGGTCAAGGGCAAGGGGCGGTTTCTGGGGTGCAACGTAGGGGTCAGGACCATTGGCAATTACAAAGAACCGGTATGGTTTGGCGAAGGCGAAATGAAAATCTATCTCGACGGCGACACGCGTTATCCAACACTGGTGGGAACCGGCACAGAGGATCTGGTGGGTTCGGCTTGGGGGCTCGGCAAATTCAACCACCTCTATCAAGGTTGTCTGCTGACTGAAAAGGAAGATGGCGTCTGGGGATTCTACCGGTATCATCTAGTCGAACCTGTTTATTTTCACAAAGACATCCGTGTCGATCTTCAGCAGATCTCCGGCCTCATGGCCGCTGAGTATGAGAAACGGATGAAGCCGGAGGATTACCCCGAACTGGTCGATACCCACCAGCGTTTTGACCTGCAGAAGGACGGCACGCCTGACAGATGGGCCAACTTCGAATCGCCGCAAGATGTGTGCGCTACGGCATACTGGTACCAGACCTTGCCTTCGGCCCCATTTCCTCCCTTAGAACCCTATGCTGACCGCTTGAAGGATCTGGATTTCAAAAAGAAATAACGAAGCGACTCTGCGACTCGCTATAATAGAGTCAACTTCAATGCCGGTGAATTAGGGACAACCTGCCTGCCCGATATCTTGATCTTGAGTGAGCCCGGGCAACCGACGGGAATCTTGGAAATGATCTTGCGAGTTATGTTACGTGGGGTTGGAGCAGTTGCAAGTATCTGTGCAATTACTTACCTGTACTACCGCGTCGTCTCGGTAAACAGCACGACAGTCGCCTTATCGTATCTCCTGGCAGTCTTGATCATCTCAACAAACTGGGGACTGGCAGAGGCCGTTCTGGCTTCGATCGTTGCAATGCTTTCTCTCAACTTCTTCTTCCTGCCTCCCATCGGCACGTTTACCATAGCCGACCCGCAGAATTGGGCTGCGCTGACAGCGTTCCTGGTGACGGCTGTCATTACCAGTCATCTTGCGGCCTGGGCCAAACGACGAACGCTGGAAGCCTATGCGCGCCGTGCAGAAATGGAGCGACTCTATTCATTGAGTCGGGCTTTGATGATAAGGGAAGGACAAGCCGAGGTCGGGAAACGGATTGCTGACCAAATAGCTCAGGTTTTTGAGGCGGATGCCGTGGCGTTGTTCGAGCGGTCGACCGGCGCCATTTTCCACGCCGGACCCCTGGACCTTCCCGGCAATGGAAGCAAACTGAGAGACACTGCTGTGCAGGACACTGTATTTCACGATCCGGAGGCCCGGACGATGATCGTCCCCATTCGCCTGGGGGGAAAGCCTGTAGGCAGCCTGGCGGTTCAGAGTTCATCGATTTCCGACACGGCTCTCTACGCAATCGCCAATTTGGCGGGCATCGCGTTTGAAAGGGCCCGCAACCTTGAATTGGCAAGCCAGGCCGAGGCGGCGCGTCGGAGTCAGGAGCTGAAATCCATGCTGTTGGACGCCATTGCCCACGAATTCAAAACGCCGCTCACTTCCATTAAAGGAGCCGTCTCCGCGCTACTTTGCGACCCCCCTGCAGCCATCAATCAAAAAGAGCTGCTGACTGTGGTCGACGAAGAAGCCGATCGGATGAACTTTCTTGTCAGTGAGGCTATCGAGATGGCTCGCATTGAGGCCGGAGACATCCAGGTTCGCACCGAACCGTGCGCGCCGTCAGACCTGATTCGCTCCTCCTTGAAGAGACTGCGCCCGGTTCTGGAGGGTCGAGAGGTCGAGGTGAAGATCCCTGATCGTTTGACTCAATGCCGCGCCGATCCAAGTCTCATCACGATGGTGATCATGCACCTTATCAGTAATGCTGTGAAATACTGCCCGCCGCCGGATCCGATTACGGTAGCCGCCGAAGCCACTGAAGACACCGTAGTGATCAGCGTCGAGGACCGCGGACCGGGTATTCCCGAGGAAGACCGGAATCGAATTTTCGAAGACCGCTATCGGGCTGCGAGCGTCCGTGACCTCATACCGGGGACGGGTATGGGGTTGATCATTGCTCGCCGAATCGTAAATGCTCATGGCGGGAAGATATGGGTGAAGAGTGAGGTGGGAAAGGGGTCGCGTTTCTCCTTCTCGCTTCCTGCAGTGGACGGAGCCGCTCCAGCATGAGTCATGAACGCATCCTGGTGGTCGATGACGAGCCCCAAATCCGCCGGATGATGCGGGCCTCCCTGACAGCACAGGGCTATTTCATTGATGACGCCTGCAACGGCGAAGAGGCCCTCGAGAAGCTCCGGGAAGAAAAGTACGATCTGGTATTGTTGGACATGAACATGCCTGGGATAGGCGGCATGGAGACTTGCCGGGCAATTCGCGAAAGCTGGGATATCGCCATCGTGGTGCTAACTGTTCGCAATACGGAACGGGACAAAGTGGCGGCGCTCGATGCCGGCGCCGACGATTATGTAACGAAGCCATTCAGCATGCCCGAGTTATTGGCTCGCATCCGGGCGGCTCTGCGTCGGCTTCCTCAGTCGGGGGACGCCAGTTCTTCCCCAATCCAGGCGGGAGACATGGAGATTAACCCGGCAACCCGGCGGGTGATCATTCGGAACAAAGAGATTCGGCTGACACCGAAGGAATTCGACCTTCTGTACCACTTGGCCTCCCAGCCCAATGTGCCAATTCCGCATGGCATCTTGTTGCAGGCCGTCTGGGGACCCGATTACGGCAACGAAGTGGAGTACCTCCGCGTATTCGTCAATCAGCTCCGAAAGAAAATCGAAAAGAATCCTTCCAAACCGAAATTCCTGTTGACCGAGCCCTGGATTGGTTATCGCTTCAACTCGCCTGAATGAACTCTCGGGTTGGTTTCTATTTCGCGACCAAAACCAATAATGAGTGTTTTCATCTAACCTTGAGCGGGTCGCTCTCTTGAAAATACGGTTTCATGGGCGCCGCGGGGGCGCGGCGTCTCCATTCCACTGGAGCCGGGACGCCCTCGTCCCGTTCTCCAGCATTTTCATGTTACGTGGTGCGCCTGGAAGGAGCATGAGAGGCTTTTATGAAAATGCGGTTTTGAAGGTGGACGCCGCGCTCCGTCGCGGGGGTAGCCCGGCTCAGCCTGATCGCCGCTCGGAGATCGGCTCCCACGCTACCCGCATGACCGCCATTTTCATCCGAGGTGGTGAACTTGAAGAGTTCATGGGGCACTTTTATGAAAATGCGAGTTTGGGTAGCCACGGTTACTGCGCTTTGGGCAGTTACCGTGGGCCTTTTGACCCCTTTGAAACGCCCACGATCGATTCAAGGAACGAATCAATCGTGGCTACCGATGCCTCTTTCATCGACCGTGGCGACTTGAAAAAGGTCTTGGGGAACTTCTATCAAATCGCCCGAGTCGGTCCACAAACAACTGGGACACATACCCCTTTTTGTTTCCACGAGCGTTTGCGATAATAGCCAATGAGGAGAGGAACTTTCGTGATCGATAGATCGACAGAGCCTCCGGATGCTGAGGTTGGGTTGGATCCGGACCACGCGGAAGACGCGCACCAGAAACGGGGGAGGCTCAAAATCTTCCTGGGGTATATCTCCGGTGTGGGCAAGTCATTCCGCATGTTTGATGAGGGACGCCGTCGTCGCGAACGAGGACAAGATGTTGTTGTAGGTGCTATACAACCCGTGAATTCCACGGAGGTGGAAGAACTGCTCAAGAAAATGGAAGTCATTCCCTTCAAGAGGGTTGAGGGTCTGCTGGTGATGGATGTCGATGCGATCTTGAATCGCCGTCCCCAGGGATGCCTCATTGACGGACTCGCCTATGACAATCCATCGGGCAGTCTGCACTCCAAGCGGTGGCAGGATGTAGAACAGCTCCTGGCCGCAGGGATCTCCGTGATTGCTTCAGTGAACTTGCAGTACATCGAAGAGTACCGGGAACAGGTGGAGAGGATCACCGGTAAGAGAGTCACTTCCACCATTCCTCTCAATTTTGTACAGACTGCTGATGAGGTTGAATTAGTCGATATGCCCGCCGACCTGTGTTTAGAAAGAACCGAAGGTGCCAGCGCACAGGATGCCACCGGTCCGGGTCCCCAGCAGCTTTCGGAACTTCGGGAAATTGCCCTGCTCCTGGCTGCCGACGTCGTCGATCGCCAGCTCGAAAAGTACCTCAGAGACCATGGCATTGAGCAGCTCTGGGGCGCTCAAGAACGCATCCTGGTCTTTATCAGGCCCGGTTTGAACGCTCGGAAGATGATCGAAAGTGGACGCCGCAATGCCGATCGGTTTCACGGTGAGCTTTTCGTAGCGTTTCTTAGCGATCCGGATCTTTCGTCCGATGACAAGAGTGCACTCGAAACCAACCTGACGGTTGCTCGACAATTGAATGCTCATATCGAACCTCTTGAGGCTGAGGATCCAGTCAAGGCCCTCATGGATTTTGCGCACTCACACGGAATCACTCAGATATTTATTGGACATAGCGCACACGAGAACTGGTGGCAGCGCCTGTGGGGCAGCTTCGTAGGCCGGCTGATCCGCGAGGCTGAAGGCATCGACGTGCGTATCTTTCCCAATTGAGGCCCGACCATGACCGAGCCTACCCCACGCCAACGTGGAAACCTGAAAATATATCTCGGCTACGCGGCTGGCGTCGGCAAGACTTATCAGATGCTTACCGAGGTACACCAGCTCAAGCGCGAGGGCATCGACGTCGTCGTCGGCTACTTTGAGCCACATGGCCGCAAAGACACCATTGCGCACATAGACGGTTTGGAGCTTCTCCCGCGCCGGCAAATCCAATACCGCGGGACTGCTTTCGGAGAGATGGATGTTGAGGCCATTCTACACCGACATCCCCAGACCTGCGCAATCGATGAGCTTGCCCACACCAATGTCCCGGGTGCGGACCGGACCAAGCGCTGGGAGGATGTACAAGTGTTGCTCGATTCTGGAATCAACGTGCTCACAACCCTGAATGTGCAGCATATCGAGAGTCTTAACGACCTCGTATGGCAGATCACTGGCATTCGGGTACGAGAGACAATCCCGGATTGGGTCGTGAAGCAGGCCGATGAAGTGGTGATGGTCGATTTGCCTCCGGAAGCTTTACTTAACCGACTGCGGCGCGGTGTCATTTACTCTCCGGACAAGGTCGGGCAGGCTTTACAGAACTTCTTCAAAGAATCTACGCTTGTCGTCCTGCGCGAGTTGACACTTCGGCAAACCGCCCATGAGGTGGATGTTCGACAGGGGGTCTTGGAAAAGGGCGAGTTGCCACATGCGGAATCTAGCCTTAACAGGCAGACCGTATCCGCTCGGAATGGCCAACTACAGGACCGGATTCTGATTTACGTGACCCCTGACCCCTCAACGGCAATGTTGATCCGACGCGGCAGGCGCGTCGCAGACTACCTGAAGGCCGATTGTTTTGCCGTTTCCGTCGAGAGTGATGCTGACCGATCGCACATGCCTCCAGCCCAGCGCGAAGCTATCGAGAAGCATCTGAACTTTGCGCGCAATTTACGCATCGAGACCCGAATTATACCAGGCTTGAACATAGCGCAGGCACTCGTTGACTTTGCACGGCTGCACGAGGTGACACAAATCTTCCTGGTGCGACCTCATCGAAGCCACACACTCCCTTTCCTGGAAAGAAACCTTGTCGATCAGGTCGTCCGCTTGGCTCAAGACATGCAAGTCACCATCGTTGCGGAACGCCAGCGGCCCAGCTAGCCCCGAATTCCGACCACCAAATCACCAGGAAACAAAAAGGTCAGCACATACCCCCCGGATTTTCGTAGTTGTCCTCTCTTCCGATGTCACCTCGTTGTCTGATATTGACAACGCAGGCTCCTTAGTCCAGCATTTAAGCCAGACTTGGCGATGATTTTGCAAACTTTCCATGGTGCTGGAGCGGGTTTTGGCGTGGTCCCAAATCCGCATCTGGAGCCCAGGTATCCTCATTTCGCATGTGAGAACCATGAATCAATTAAGACGTTTTGCGATCACCTACTTGTTTTTGTTTTCTCTCTGTTTTCCCCAGTCCCTATCGCCTGCTCACCCGTCATCTGGGCCTTTGACAATTGACCAAGCAGTCGCTGAGGCCCTGGAGAAAAACATTGAACTGCTGGCGGAGCGGTATAACGTCTCGCTCGCCGAGGCGCGCCTAATTACGGCTCGACTGCGGCCCAATCCGGTCGTCAGTTTGGGGGGAGATCATCTGGACCTGCTGGGTACCGACTATAATGAGATCAACCGGGCGGGTCCCCAGGAGTTTAACTTTCGCACCGATTTTCTTTTGGAACGAGGTGGCAAGCGAAGGAGTCGAATCGATGTAGCTGAGAATTCCAAGAGCGTTGCGCAACTTCAGTTGCTCAATACGATCCGTGGCCTCGTTCTGGATGTCCAGAGTACATTTGTGGACGTGCAGCTGGCTAGAGACAACTTGGTACTGGCCCAAGAGAATCTGAAAGCCCTTAACGAAATTGTCGAGGTGAACGCGGCGCGAGTGCGCGCGGGAGACCTGGCAGATGTGGAGCTGGTGCGGACGAGGGTTGCAGCACTGCAGTTTCAAAATGCGGTGCGTCAGGCGGAACTTCGTCTTTACTCGACGCGAGGCCGACTCGAACTGTTGTTGGGCCGAGTGAGTCTGTCCGAAACTCTTGAAGTCTCCGGTCCGCTGAGACACGACACGCAAGTGCTGAGTTTGGATGAGCTTGGCAAACTCGCATTCCAGGATCGGCCCGATCTCTTGGCTCTGAGGCGGGATCAGGCGAGGTCGGCAGCCGAAATGCGGCTGCAGATCGCTCAAGGCAAGGTGGATTATACTGTCGGGACCGAGTACCGCCGGCAACAAGGCCTGGCTGGGACCGGAAACTCATTAGGCTTCTTTTTCAGCGCTCCCTTGCCCGTATTCAATCGCAACCAAGGTGAAATTGAACGGGCACGGCTCGAACAGCAACAGGTCGAGGCTCGCGTCAGGAGCCTGGAGGCAATTATCGTCAATGAAGTCAAAACGGCCTATAAACAGTATTCAACAGCCAATGCCTTAATCGAGACCATTGAAAAGGACATGCTGACACAGGCACGTGATGTTCGCCAAATCACGGAGTACTCTTATAAGCGAGGTGAAGCGACCCTCATTGAGTTTCTGGACGCCCAGCGTGCTTTTAATGAGACGATGCAAGGCTACCACGAGGCTCGTGCTGAGTATGCGCGGAGTCTGTATGCTATCGACTCCGTTTCCGGAAAGGCTGTCAACCCATGAAACGATTAGCTTGGCTTCTCGTCAGCATTGGAATCTGTCTATTGACTGGCTGCAGCCGCGCCAAAGGAAAAACAGTCGAGGCGACTTCGGCACGAGAAACGAACGCGGACTTTGAATCTGCTTGGGTGATCCTTCCTGCGGATTCACCCAAGCTGAAACGTATCCGTGTCGAACCGGTACGACTTGCTGAAATACCGCTAGACGAAGTGGTGGCCCCCGGCAAGATTGAAATCAACCTGAACCGATTGTCCCGTGTGCTGATGCCCGTCCCTGGGCGTGTGCGTCAAGTCCTGGTCAAGTTGGGGGACGCAGTTAAGGAAGGAACCCCTCTTCTCAGTGTGGAAAGTCCGGAGGTGGGTTCAGCAACCTCGGCCTATCGGCAGGCAGAAGCAGCCGTGAGCCGGGCACAGGCTGCGCTGGTCAAGGCCCAGGCCGATCTGGACCGGCTGCGAGACCTTTATGAAAATCGCGCCGTGGCGAAAAAGGAAGTCCTCGGCGCCGAGAGTTTGCTGCTTCAGACCAGGGCAGATGTGGACCAAGCCCAAGCTTCCAAGAGTGAGGCCCAGCGCCGTTTGGAGATTCTGGGTCTTAAGCTGGGGGAATTTGCACAGGAAGTCGTCGTTCGGGCTCCCATTGCCGGCAAAGTTCTGGAAATTAATGTAGCTCCCGGCGAATATCGGAACGACACGAGTTCCACTTTGATGACGATTGCCGATTTGGGGACTGTTTGGGTCGTCGCTGATATTCCTGAAAGTTCTATTCGACTCGTCACTCTGGGAGAGCACATCGACATCGAGTTGCTTGCCTATCCGGGTGAGAGTCTTAAGGCTCGGGTCACACAGATTGCTGACGTTGTCGACCCTCAAACTCGCACCGTAAGGGTGCGCGCTGAAATGAGCAATCCCGGTGGCCGATTTCGACCGGAAATGTTTGGACGCATCAGACATCTTGAAAACTTCAAGCATGTGGTGGTCGTACCAGTGGGGGCCGTGGTTCAGGGAGACGGGCACAGCCTGGTTTATCGGGAGAAGACTCCAGGGACATTTGAGCCGGTGGATGTCGAAGTTGCCAATCGCCACGCTGACCTTATTCCTGTCCTGAAAGGACTGGAAAACGGGGACCGCGTGGTTGTCGACGGGGCCATGTTGCTGAAGACCCCCTGAGGAGAACGCTCTTTGATAGCCAAATTATTGCGCTTTGCACTGCGGCAGCGATTTATCACCATTGTTTTGGGTGTTGCCCTGGTTGGCACTGGAATTTGGTCCTTCCTGCAACTCAAAATCGAAGCCTACCCTGATATTTCTGACACCCAGGTCGTCGTGATCACTCTTCTCCCCGGGCGGGCGGCCGAGGAGATGGAACAGCAATTGACAGTTCCCATCGAACGGGCACTCAATAGCGTGCCCAACGTGATTGCCCGAAGGTCCCGGACGATTTTCGGCCTTTCCGTCGTCGAACTTACTTTTGACTATGGAACCAACGACTATTTTGCACGGCAGGTAGTACTGGAGAAACTCCGGGACGCGCAGTTACCCGATGGGGCTGTCCCCACCCTGGGCCCGCTGTCCACCCCGATTGGTGAGCTCTACCGGTACACCCTGGAAGGGGAGGGTTACGACGACCTGCGACTTCGCGAACTGCAGGATTGGGTGATCTTCCCCCGCTTGATTCAAGTGCCAGGTGTCGCTGATGTCGTTCCATTTGGAGGGCTAGTCAAACAGTACCAGATTGAGGTCAGCCCACTGGCTCTGGAGAAGTACAACCTCTCCATAGGCAGAATTGCCCAGGCGGTCAGTGCCAACAATAGAAACGCTGGGGGCGCCCTCATCGATAATCGCCAACAAGGCATGGTGGTACGCGGCGTGGGACTGATCCGTTCCATCGCTGACATCGAGAACATCGTGGTTAGCGCCACTAAGGGGATCCCAATTTTCATCCGTGATATTGGACGGGTAAGGATCGGTGCCACCCCGCAGACTGGGATCTTCGGGGTAAATAGTAAGTCAGGTGGTGTCGAAGGCATCGTGCTGATGCGTCGGGGTGAAAACCCCAGTGAGGTGCTCAATGGCGTCAGCGCCGCCATAGAGGAACTCAATGTCACCACGTTGCCCAGAGGGGTTCGGATCGTACCCATTTACGACCGCCGAGACCTGGTCGAAAACACGCTGCGAACCGTCTCTCATACATTGATGGAAGGAATGTTGATCGTTGTAGCCGTCTTGTTTTTCTTTCTCGGCAGTGTCCGGGCTGCTCTCCTGACGGCTCTGACTATTCCCCTCTCGTTGCTCTTTGCCTTCCTGTGCATGCACTTTTCTGGCATCCCGGCCAATTTGCTGAGTCTGGGCGCCTTGGATTTCGGGATTATCGTGGATGGGACGCTGGTGATGGTGGAACATATCATGCACACCCTGTCTCACCCCCACACGAGGAGCTCGCGGACTGGAGTCCTGGGGGCGGTGCGGGACGCCGCCCTGCAAGTAGAACGACCCATTTTCTTTTCTTTGCTGATTCTGATCTCGGCGTACATTCCACTATTCACACTGGAGCGGGTGGAAAGACGTTTGTTTACCCCGATGGCTTTCACCGTCTGTTCGGCGCTGCTTGGCTCCATGCTTTTGACTCTAACTCTAATCCCGGTGCTGGCCACTCATCTATTCAAGGAAGGATCTAAGACCTGGGAAAATCCGCTTCTGACTTGGATTTACCGCCAGTATGAGAAGCTGCTGCGTTGGGCTGTAGATCGGCCCGTCCTCATCGTTGCAGCCGCGGCACTCATCGTTGCGGGAGCTTTTCTGCTGGCAAGCTTTCTGGGAACTGAGTTTCTCCCCCAATTGGATGAGGGAGTCATCTGGATCCGGGCCAATTTACCGCCAGGTATTTCACTGGCAAAGTCGGCGGAAATGGCTAATGATATGCGAGCCCTCCTCAAAGAGTCCCCCGAGGTGAAACTGGTGAGTTCCCAGACGGGACGCAATGACTCGGGTACAGATCCCTTCGGGCCAAACCGGAACGAGTTGCTGATCACCCTGACTCCCTATTCAACCTGGAAACCGGGAAGGAAAAAGGCCGACCTGATCGAAGAGTTTTCTCAAAAACTGCATTCCCAGATTCCAGGTGCAAGCTTAAACTTCACTCAGCCCATTATCGATACCGTAACAGAGTCGGTGACAGGCTCTTCGGCAGATCTGGCCGTGATTCTCACTGGCCCCGATTTGACTGAACTGCGTCGGTTAGGAACTGACACCTTGAAGGTCATTAAGGATGTGCCGGGAGCCGCCGACTCAGCGATTGAGCAAGAGGCCGATCAAGCCCAACTGCGCCTCCAGATTGGCCGTGACGAGATAGCCCGGTATGGCCTCAACGTGGAAGATATCCAGGAACTGATCGAGCTCGCCATTGGCGGCCGTCCCGTCAGCACGATGTTTGAAGGAGAGCGGCGTTTTGACATCACGGCACGGTTTGCTCCCGAAGCCCGTGCCGATGCCACGGCGTTGGGAAATATTTTAATCCATACACCCGATGGCGGCCGAATCCCGCTGTCACAGCTCGCTAAGATTGAAGTTGTTGACGGGGCTAGCATTATCGCTCGCCGGGAGAATCGAAGGCAGGTCGCGGTTCGGACCAACATACGGGGCCGCGATCAAGGAGGCTTTGTGAAGGAGGCTCAAGAACGATTTGAATCTGCAATTCAGCTACCCTCTAACTATCGGGTGGAATGGGGCGGCCAATTTGAGAACCTGGAACGGGCCCGCCGACGGCTTATGTTCATTCTCCCAGTAACCATTGCTATTATCTTCTCCCTGCTGTTCTTCGCCTTTGGATCACCGGTGTATGCTGGCCTCGTGCTGCTGAACGTTCCTTTCTCTCTGGTCGGCGGCATCGTGGCACTCTGGATTCGAGGGATCAATCTCAGCGTCTCGGCTGCGGTAGGATTTATATCGCTGTTCGGAGTGGCGGTGATGAGTGGGGTCCTGGTCGTGGCGGAGATTAATCGGCAGAGAATGGAGCCCGGGACCACAGCGCAAGAAGCCGTCATCCATGGCGCGTTGGGCCAGCTTCGGCCGGTTCTAATGATGGTCCTTGTGGCGCTGCTGGGAATGGAACCTGCTGCACGAGCCATTGGAATCGGCTCCGACGTGCAACGGCCGCTGGCTACTGTAGTAGTGGGAGGTTTATTCTCGACATTGTTGCTTACTCTGGTGGCCCTGCCGTGCCTCTACTATCTGACGGCAAGAGGACAAAAAGGAGGTGCCGCATGAAGACTGACGTGAAAATGCTCCTCATCTTCCACGACGAAACAGACATGTTCGGCGAATTGCCGTTGTACGAAGCAATTGTGCGTCGGCTGCATCAGCTCGACATCTCGGGCGCAACCGTCCAGAGAGGCATCATGGGCTTTGGAAGTCATGGCAGGGTGCATCGCAAAGGACTGTTTGGCATTTCTGACGACCGACCTGTCACGATTTGCGTAATCGACACCGCCGACAAGCTGGAACCGATCGTTCCGGAAATTCGTGACATGATCGCAGAGGGTGTGGTCCTTCTGGTCGATGGGCAGATGGTTGTGTAGGTACTCCTCGTAGGGGCACTAAAAACTCACTTCTCCGGAGTTTCAACTCTCCAGCTTGTACGTTGTTGAAGCCAGGGTGTACAACCGTCGCCAAACCAGCCGGTTAATGGTCACCACGATAGCCGCCATTAGGATCGTTGCCGCGAGCAGCATCCGGAAATTTCCGCTGTCTGTCGCATGGCTGATGATTGCCCCCAGTCCGGTTGTCGAGATGGTCTTGCCTTGAAAACGGAAATACTCCGCAACAATGCTCGCGTTCCAGGCCCCGCCGGATGCCGTGACAAAACCTGTAATCAGGTAAGGAAAGATTGCCGGTAAGAACAATTTCCGCCACCGTTCGACTTTGCCCACGCGGAACAAGTAACAGACTTCTTTCAGGTCTGTTGGTATAGCCGTTGCGCCGGCGATGACATTGAAGAGGATGTACCATTGAGTCCCCAACACCATAAGAACGATCGATCCAATCCCCAGGCCGCCGCCGAGGCGAATCAGTCCCAGGAGGACGATCGGGAACAATGCTGTCGCGGGAACGGAAGCGGCGATCTGAGCGATGGGTTGGGCCATTGCGGAGAGTCTGGGCTTTAACCCGACGTAGACCCCGACCGGAATGGTCCAAAGGGCTGCAAGTAGCAGAGCGAGCTCTACTCGAAGGAATGTCGCGCCCGCCCCCCAAAGGATGCCACGCAGTTCTGAGCGGGAGAGTGAGGCGAGCAAAAGGCTCATCTTTCCGAATGCATACACCACGCCGACCAGCGCCGCAACCGAAAGCCCATGCGCTAGCCACTTCGCGAACTTACGCCCTAGACGACCCTGCTGTGAGGCCGGATGCTGTCTGGCGAAATATAAATCCAAGGCTTCACGCGTGGGAGTAACCGAGGATTGGCTGAGAAATCGCAAAAGCTTTGAACGGCGCAGAAAATCGAGAACCGGCGAACGCGGCGTTTGTGCGGCTTCGACCTGCTCAAATTTGAACTTCTCGGCCCAGGCGATGATTGGACGCCAGATGACCTGATCAATCAAGATGATAACCGCAACCATGACACTCAGTCCCCAAGCGATCGCCCGAGTATCGCCAGCGTTGGCCGCCGTTTGCAGATAGGAACCCAGTCCGGGAAGCCGAAGGTCCCGGTTCCCCAAGACAAACATCTCGCATGCCATCAAGAAAAACCAGCCGCCGGCCACCGACATCATCGAATTCCAGACCAGTCCGATAGCCGCGTACGGCAGTTCCAATTGCCTGAACCTCTGCCACCAACTCAAGCGATAAATCTGAGCCGCCTCATGCATCTCGGCGGGGATGCTCTTGAGTGAAGAATAGACACTGAAAGTCATGTTCCAGACCTGGCCGGTCAAAATCAACAAAACGGACCCCAGTTCCACGCCTACCTGTCTAGTTGGAAACAGCGCAACCATTGCAACCATCACAGCGGGAAGGAAGCTCAGAACCGGGATTGACTGCAACGTGTCCAGGATCGGAATCATAAACCGTTCGGCTTTGGCGTTGTGCGCGGCGACATATGCATAGATCAGAGTGAAGGACAGGCTGAGTGCATAGGCTGCAGCTATTCGCATAACCGAGAACAACGCATATTTCGGCAGTGCTCCAGGGTTTAGTTGAATTACAGGCTGGACATTGACCGGACCCATCGAGTAGCGAGCCAACGAAAGCAAACCATAGAACAAAGCGAGTCCGGCGAAAACAATAGGCACGTCGGTTAGTAGAGAGGGGACCCGAGTGGGAAAGATTCCCCAGAGCGGAACTCCAGAGCGGGTCATCGGGGGTCGCTGAGCCATCAGTGTGGCTCAACGCTTTCGTTGGATTTTACGGAGCTGACGGGCCGGATTAACGATAGTCTATCGCCTTCGGTGTCGTATGTGAAAATGCCGCTATAGCGGCCCCAATTCAACGCTGTTTCAATCTGTCGTTGAACTTCTTCATCTGAGTAGCGCTCTTCCAGGATGTCCCGGAAAAATTCAAGTGGCATGGCATAGTCCACTTTGCTCTTTAGAGTACTCTCAATCTGCTGAAGCAACGTGATATGGGCCAAGGCGGCTTCGCGGAAAATATCCTTGCGTGTTGAAATGTTGGCTTCGGCAAATTCCTTTCCCTTTGGAGTGATCTCGAGATCGCCCTTAACCAATTTAGCGAATGACAGCAGGGTTGCCGCTTCGACAATCGGCAGCAGGTCATCGACCTCCATCAAAAGCTCTTCCGCGACGTGGTACAAGTCCTCTTTGCCGCCGCGATCATTCACCAGTTCAAGCAGTCCCGCGATCCCGCCGGGCCGTGCGTGAGGCAACGTCTGGTAAACCGGTCTAGCCGGGCGTTCCAAGGTAGAAGGCGATGCAGGTTCAAGCTGGGGTTGGGTCATCAACTTGTAGATATAATCCACATAAAGAAGAAACTCGGCAGAATTGCGATCCCTTGGCCGCCGCAAGGCAACGCGGAAATCCGCGCGAATCGTTGCAGGGTTTCGCCCCAGAACGATGATCCGATCTGCCAGCAGAACAGCTTCTTCGATGTTGTGAGTCACCAGGAAAATACTTTTCGTGGGTATTTTCTTCTCCAGCCAAAGCTCCATGAGTTCGCGCCGCAAGTTCTCTGCTGTGAGGACGTCGAGGGCCGAGAACGGTTCGTCCATGAACAGAATCTCGGGCTCGACTGCCAGTGCGCGTGCAAATCCGACGCGCTGCTTCATGCCACCAGAAAGCTCCTTGGGATAGGTCGATTCGAAGCCTTTCAATCCCACTGAATCCAGAGCGCGCAAGGCTCGACGATGGCGTTCGGAGTGCTGTACACCGCGCGCCAGCAGAGGGAATTCCACATTGTCCAAGACAGTGAGCCAGGGGAATAACGCGAAGCTCTGAAATACGATGGCAAAAGTGGGCTTGCATTCACACAGTGGCCGATCGTGCCAGAGGACCTCGCCGGCGGACGGTTGTGCGAGCCCCGAAAGGATTCGCAACAGGGTAGACTTGCCGGAACCGGAAGGGCCGAGCAAAGCGATAATCGTACCTGGCTCCACGGATAAGTCAATGGGAGCAATGACCTGAACTTGTCGGCCCTCCGGCTGTTGAAAACGTTTTTCGATTTGCCGTGCCTCAATAATGGGTTTAACGACGGAGGGGGGACTCACCGTTGTCCCTGCCACACCAATCGCCTCCGAAGGAACGATCTCGCGAGGGGGCCTCCCCGGTTGCTTGCCTGAGAGTTCATCCATCAAACGCTGCCACGCTTCCTCGGGTAGCTCATCGAAGAATTCCATGCGCTCGCCTGGACTGATCCTGTCGACAATTGCAGACATCTCTTCGATGGGTCGCGAATGCAACAGCACGTAGGCGTGGTAATACGGGAAATGGCGAACCAGCGAGGCAGCAAAATCAATCGGCAACGCACGGAACAGTCTCTCTTGTTCTTCAAACGAGATACCCAAGAGCATTTCCGCAGCCTCAGGGGGGGCGAGCCGCTGTAGAAGTGCGACAGCTTGGTCCAAACGCCCTTGGGAGAGAATGCCGCGAAGCTTTTCGGCTGTAGTCGGGTTCATCAAATGCACCACGCAGTCCTATCGATTCTCACGCTACTGGAATGGCTTGAGGCTATACCTTCTTACGTTTCGGGCATCTTACCAGAAGCATTGGCTGGAAGGGAAGGCGAGGCTAGGGGTGGGTACAAACAATTGTGGCGGACAGAGGGATTGCTTCAAAAGTCCCTGATGAATTCCTAATGTAATCTTTATGCCTTCTTTATGGGTCTTCTCCTATCCTAGGCTTGAGTTGGAGGTCACGCTTGGAACGAAGAGTGCATCATGTCACGACCGTCAGTGATTCTTCTCTGGCACTGAAAACTTCACGGATCTTGTGGAGTGAGTCTCTCGAAAGTCCGCTGGAGGTTACTGTGGTCTTCACGGATATGCAAAGTTCCCTCAACGCATTGAAGACGGCGGCCTTTCTTGCAGGCGGTCTTAATGCCAGAGTCCGTTTGGTTGTACCCCAGGTGGTATCATATGAATTGCCGCTAAACGAACCGCCCATTCCGACTGACTTTATTGAACAGCAGATTGGCCATCTGGTTTCAGACCTGAATGCGGAGATCCGGGTGGATATCTGCCTTTGTCGTAATAGAAAGGAGAGTCTGCTTCGAACATTGAGGCCGCAGTCTCTTACGGTGGTTGGAGGTCGTCGAAGATGGTGGCCGACCTGGGAAAGCAGGCTGGCCAGGGATTTGCGCCGGGGCGGTCACGAAGTGATTTTCACTGAAACGGAGTAAGTCGATGCTCGATCTTTTCTACGTCGTTGTAGGGTGCCTCTTTTTACTGATCTGCTGGGCCTTTACCAAGGCCTGCGACAGGCTGTAGGAGAAAAACAAATGGACTACATCATTGCGGGTTTCGCATCCCTGTGTATTTTCATCTA
>DATKMG010000084.1:0-19906 GCA_035541995.1 Terriglobia bacterium | reverse complement strand
CAATCCAAAGGGTTTGGCGTCATGGACGACCCCCACGATCCTGAACCAGGGGAGGCCCATCTCCGGCTGGCCGATTCGCATCTGTTTCCCAAGGGGGTCTTCGCCTGGCCAGAAATTGCGGGCCATCGTCTCATTGATGATCGCTACGAGCGGTGTGGTATGTCGATCCGAATCCTCAAAGAACCGGCCTTTCAGCAAGGACATGCCCATCGCCTGGAAGTATCCAGGGCTGGCTACTCTCCAGTCAGCTCCCGGAAATGCGTTGGATGGAGGGACGGGCAAGTCTTCGCGGTAAAACGGCATCGCCGATCGACCTCCCGCGAGAGGAAGCGGGCGGACCAGGCCAGCATATTGGATGCCTGGCAGGGCTCGGACACTCTCCAGTAGTTGGGCATTGAAAGCCATGAATAGCGCGGGATTTTGGTCGTATTTCGGATCCGACATGTCCAGGCTCATTGTCAAAACTCCTGCCGGGTTAAATCCAAGATCAACCTTCAAGAGTCGCCGTAGGCTCTCGACCATTAAACCGGCACTGATAAGAAGTACCAAGGCCAGAGCCACTTCCGAAACCACCAGCAGTCTCCGAAGCCGGTGATGCCCGGATCCCGCACTCGAAGTCCGCCCGCCCTCCTTGAGCGATGTGTTCAAGTTGAGTCTCGAGGCCTGCAGGGCTGGAGCCAGTCCGAACACGACACCGGTCAGGAGTGAGATGAATAACGTGAAGCCCAGCACCCGATGGTCGGTGGGGATCCCCCTGAGTGGCAGATCTTGAGGGACCAGCCTGGCCAGCCCGCCAGAGGCCCATGTTCCCAAAGCCAAACCAGCTATCCCCCCCGCCAGCCCCAACAGTATGCTCTCCGTCAAGAATTGCCCGATGACCCTCCCGCAGCTGGCTCCCAGTGCCACCCGAATGCCAACCTCTTTTTCCCGTACCAAAGAGCGCGCCAGTAACAGATTGGCTACGTTCACACAGGCGATTAGAAGGACGAAGCCAACTGCACAGAACAACACGAGAAGCATGGACCGGGCATGAGCCGTGACGCGCTCTCGCAACGGTGTGACTGTCACTCTGAGACCCGCATTGGTGGCCGGATATTGCTGTTGGAGGCGGCCGGCGATGGTCGCCATTTGCGCACGGGCCTGCTCCAGTGTGGTCCCAGCCTTCAACCGCGCCACCGCGAGTGTTCGATCATGATTCTCGCGCTTCATCAGATAACCATCAGTACTCCAGAGACCGATGGGTACATACAAGTCGCTCTCACCTGAGAATCTGAAATCCGGAGGAAGAACTCCAATCACCGTGTAGCTCTGAGCCTTTAGGGTTCCCTTTAATGTCAGTGTGCTCCCAATCACTCCCGGGTCACCCCCGAAACGTCCTTGCCAAAGTCGATGGCTCATGATGACAACGGGACTAGAGCCAGCCTTGTCCTCGGGGGTCAGGAAATCACGTCCAAGGATTGGCTTCACGCCTAGCGTAGGAAAGAATTCGGAAGAGATCTTGAGAATCGGCAGGGCTTCCGGACGCGAAGCACTCTTAATCGTTATGCCTTCGTTTTGAAATGCCGCCATGCGCTCGAAAACCTGGTTCTGCGCTTGCCAATCCAGGAAGTTCGGATACGAAATGGGACCCTCGGCCCACTGGCGGTCGCTTTCACCAATCACCACGAGACGACCAGCATCCGCATAAGGAAGCGGACGAAGAACCACAGTGTTTATGACGCTGAAGATAGCCGTATTAGCACCAATGCCGAGTGCGAGAGATAGCACCGTAACAGTGGCAAAACCCGGATTCCTACGCATGAGGCGGACCCCGAATCGAAGGTTGTGTAAGAGCCCAAGCATAATCCCTCCTTCCTCAACCTCGGTGATGGGCCGTTCTCTAGGACCTGAGGATCAACAGAATCTCTTGAGAGGCACTCCAACGGCGGAATGCCGCTTGTTCCCCTTTGCAATCGCACGTGACGTGCCAAAAACGGTGAGGTATGACTGAGCCGAGTTAAGCCGGCTAACCATTGGATTTCCATGGGTTACGAACATGTTCAGCGATACTTCGCCTAGTGTGGCTGTCCGCAGGCGGGACGGACTTGTCCGGAACTGGGACGTAGATGTAGGATGCGTTACGCAAAAAACGCTAACGCATCCTACTGATGCCATTCAGAAAACCAGCTTTAATCCGAATTGAATCTGCCTGGATGTGGTGGCTGTGGACGTGATCAGCCCAGCCGAAGGGCTGATTGCGCCACTCGAAAATACAATGGGATTGGGGGTAGCAAAATTCGCGTGGTTGAGAAGATTAAAGAACTCGGCCTTGAAATGCAAATCGATTCTTTCGGATAAGGCAGTAACCTTCGAGAGCGATAAGTCGAAGTTGGCCAATCCCGGCCCAGTGAGAGTGCCTCTCCCCAGGTTCCCGTAAGTACCAGGCACAGGCAAAAAGAAAGCATTCGGGCTGAACCATTGGTGCGGGTCTTGGAGCAGAACAGGACCACTGAAGGATGCATTCAGCGACGGCCGATCAGGATTTCTGGTGTCCCCATCGCCGGACCGGTTTGAGCCAACCTGGGGCGTGAAAGGGAAACCGCTCAGCAACGTGACAATTCCATTCAACTGCCAGCCCCCCGTCAGCTTGTTTCCTAACTCACCGGCGCCATATTGCCAATGCTTGCCGGAGCCAAAAGGCAGTTCGTAATGGCCAGAAATGCCGGCCTGACTGGTGACGTTCAAGGCAGACGGTCCCCAGTCCCTTCCGAGGTCGTTCCGATCCAACACCATTTGCGCCTGGTTGTTGGCTTGCGCCCCAGTCAAGGCTGAGTTGATATCGAGATTCTTGGCCCACGTGTAATTGGCCCGAAATTGCAGACCCCGGGCCAAACGGCGATTCAAGTCAATCTGCAGTGCGTTGTAACGGCTGTTGGCCTCGGTGTACCAGAAGAATCCGGCAGACAGGTACGGGTTCGGCCGGGATCCGACAGGAATGTACTGGGAACCCTGGGTTACAACCCTCTTGGCGGCCCCGACACCACCAGCCAGGCAACCGGCATGGTCCGGGCATATCTGTGCCGGAATGGTATTGGGGTCTATGCTCAAGAGGCCATGGTATCCGAACGACCCGACATATGCGACACGGAGAACCGTGGACGGGCCAAGCTGCTGCTCCAAGGTAAAATTCCACTTCTCTACTGTAGGCGTCTGCGCATTGGTTTGGACTCCTTGCGGCGCATAAATGCTACAAGGCTTGGGAACGCCCGGACCACATGTGGGTGGTTGCGGCACGCTCGGGAGGATCGGCACGAATGAAGACAAAGGAACGTTATTGAAGGCAATTGATCCGTTATAGGGTGGTAGTGAATTCAACAGGAAGCTAAGAGCATCCATCAACGAATAGTAGGTGCCAAAGCCTGCACGGATTGCGGTCTTGCCGTTCCCAAAGGGATCCCATGCCAAACCGATCCTGGGACTAATCAACCATCGAGCGTTATTTTGTGTGAAGACCGATTCTCCCACTCGAGGATTGGTCAGTAGGACACCATTCGCGTCAGTCACGTAGTTGGCAGCCCTGCCTGAAACCTCATTCCACCCGGTTGTGAATTCGTGCCTGATACCTGCTTGAACTGTCAGGTTGCGTCGCACTTTGATTGCATCTTGAAAGTACCATGCACCTAGCAGACTCCTCCATCCTAACTCATTCGGGTTGGGAACCGCCTGGAAGTTGCTCACGATTCCCTGCAAGAAGGTCTGCAGACTGGTAAAGCTCGCTTGCCCCAGTTGGCGCGAGGCAGTATCTTCATTGTCCTGGAGCCTCTGAATCCAGACCCCCAAACTGATCTGATGAATTCCCCTGTTGATGTGCACATCGTCCGTGTAGGTAAAGAGGTTTCTCCGATCCCAGACATTGGCGGCGTTGTTCGGGCCTGCCGGTGTAATTGTGCCAGCACCGGTTGTAGTCAGACCACCTCCGATCACGATTCCTCCGGGCCCCAGCCCGGAAACAAACGAGAGACTGACCGGAAGGGAAACCAGGGGAACCGAATCATAATTGAAAGCCGCGCGAGAGAATCCCGCGCGGAATGTATTGAGAACATGCGGCGAGAAGACGTGCGTCTCCTGCACACTGGCCACCTGATTGCGAAGCGTCAATGCAGATGCGAACAAAGGGTCGGCTAATGGCACCTGGCTATTGCCATCGTCCACTGTGTAAGCGGATGAGAGAGAATCCCGGTCGCTGATCGTGAGGTCACCTCGCATCGTCCCAAAGTCTTCCCGAACTGTTTGCTTGGGATTGTTGTAAGCCACTGCCGTCCCGCTCGGCAATCCGTTCACAAGTAACTTGGGACCGTTGGATACGGGCCAGAACGACATATATGGCAACATCCCTGTGTCCAAATGTGGAACCTGTACGTACTCACCGGAAGCATTTGGCAACAGGCCTTGCCGAGCCTGTTCGTCAGGTACGACGCTTACATTACTGACCGCAAGACTCTGCCGGAACCCTTCGTAGTTGCCGAATAGAAACAGCTGGTCCTTCCGAAGAGGCCCACCCAATGCACCTCCGAACTGGTTTCTCCGGAAAGGGGGTACAGACGAACGGTCAAAGAAGTTTCGCGCGTCCAGCGCACTGTTTCGGAGAAACTCGAAAGCCGACCCATGCAGCGTATTGGTTCCGGATTGAGTTACAGTGGCAACCTGTGCTCCGGCGCGTTTACCGTACTCTGCAGAATAAGTGTCCGTTAAAACGTTAAACTCACGGATGGCATCGATGCCCAATAATTCACTGCTTACACCTCCGGGCGTCACAGCGAGTTGGCTCGAGCCGGTGTACTCTATACCGTTTAAGAGGAACTGGTTTTCTGATGTCCTGCGCCCGCCCACAGTGAACGTGTTCCCATTGCTGGTAACGGTCTGAGGGCTTTTCATCGAACTGTAATTGATGGCCCCCGGGTTCAATGTGATCAAGTTGTCGAAACTCCGCCCGTTGAGCGGCAGGTCTTTCAACTCTCGTTCTCCCACGACCCCTGACAAGGGTGCCGTCGTCGCATTCACCAATGGGAGCTCTTCCGAAACTGTCACCTGCTGGACGAATTCTCCTACTTCAAGACGCAGGTTCACCAACGCATGTTGTCCAACCTTCAAGTTGATCCCGGAGCGGACTGCAGTCTTAAAGCCTTGCTTTTCCGCCTTCACTTCCAGTGGACCAACAGCCAGGGCGGAGAAAGCATAGTTACCTGCTTCGTCGGTAGTCCCAGCTCGGATGACCCCAGTTTCCAGATGCTTCACAGAAACGACGGCACCATGAACAGCAGCCCCGGACGCATCCTCCACTCTCCCGGAGACAGCGGCGGTCACCTGCGCCCATCCACAATTTTGACTCACGGCAAGAGCCAGCGTCCATTTCAAGAACAGAGAACAACATAAATGGGGACGCGAGTGATGCTTTTCTTTCATTTGACCCCCTGGCTATTGGCGACACTGCTTAGGGTTTTTATGGAGCGCGGTGGCAAGGGCGGAACTACGATTCCGCCCGCGACACCGCTTTGGCTCCAACGGTGACCATTAGTGAAGGAAAGGGCGATTCTAAAAGCCATTGAACCCCAAAGCAAGGAAAAGCGTCGTCGCCGCGCGGGACTGCCATCCCGCGCTCTGCCGACGCACTCCATAAGACGCGCCATTACCAGCCCATAAAATGCTTAGGGCCCTGCCGGCAAACGAATGCTACCAATTTGAGAACTAACTTATAAGACGAACCACTAGGGCAGCGCAAAAGCGATCAAGGCATCGCTCAACCTCGTACCAGCCGCTTTGCCGTGACCTCCCGCGGCGACAACGACGTATTGGCGTCCGCCTGGATGCGACCTGTAAGTCATGGGAGTGGCAACGGCTGAAGCAGGCAGGTGTGCCTGCCACAATTGGTGACCAGTGTCCGTGTCAAAGGCGCGGAAAGTGCTGTCAAGCGTAGCACCAATAAAGGTTAACCCGCCGGCAGTGGTGAGTGGACCGGCCACCGTAGGTGTTCCCAGCTTTAAGGGCAGCGGAATGGGGGCTAGTTCCCGAATTGTGCCCAGCGGAACCTGCCAGCGAACTGTACCCGTATTGGCTTCGACCGCGGCGAGTGTTCCCCAGGGCGGCGGATTACACGGCAAGTGCCAGGGCGACAGCAATGCCCTGCGCCGCATCACGTATGGTGTACCTTTCATAGGCGCATACTCCCACTCCCCCTGTCTCCAGTCTAAGCGATTCGCTTCGTCCCTGCGAATGAGCTGGACGATAAAGGGGAGGTTGGTCTGATTGAGAAGGATCAATCCTCGGCCGCGGTCGAAGGACAAGCCTCCCCAGTTGGTTCCTCCGATATTCCCCGGGTATTGCATCGTACCCTGGAGGCTAGGCGGTGTGAAGATTCCATCGCGGCGCAGGCTCGCGATCAGATCCCGACACTTGCCGCGATCCCAAGGGGTGAGGCCCCAGGCGTCTTTTGGCTCGAGGCGGTCAGGCACCAGGCGAGGGGTGGCAACAGGGACGGGTTGGGTCGGCGAGAGCCACTCCCCCTCGACTCCGCCTTGCGGCACAGGCCGCTCCTCAACCGGCAGGAGTGGGCGGCCCGAATCGCGGTCAAGGATGAACAAATAGCCCATCTTGCTTGGCTGGGCGAGCGCAGGAATCCGCTGCCCATTCTGCTGGATCTCGATCAGAGAAGGACCAGAGGGCAGGTCGTAGTCCCAAAGGTCGTGGTGGACAGCTTGGAAAGACCACGCTACCTTGCCCGTGGACGCCTGCAGCGCCACCACCGAGTTCGCATAGCGGTCCTCGCCCTTGCGCTCACCTCCATAGAAGTCGGGGCTGGGACTGGTGGTGGGAAGGAACACGAGGTCATGCTCCGGGTCCGCCGAAATCGGCCCCCATACGTTGGCAGCACCTGCACGGTCGGCTCCGTTCTGCCAACTGGATCGAGCCGGATCGCCTGGATCGCGGGGAACCGGGTCCCAGGTCCAAACCAAATCACCCGTGCGGGCGTTGTAACCGCGCACAAAGCCCGGCTCCATCTCGATGCGGTCGTTATCGTTGATGGCCGAGCCGACAACGATCACCCCTCCGACAACTGCCGGTGGTGATGTGAAGTGGTACTCACCCTTAATTGGGATCTTAATGTCCGCGGCAAGTGAGACTTGACCGTTGGTTCCGAAATCGGCGCACGGCTGGCCGTTGAAGGCATCGATAGCGATTAGCCGTCCATCCTGGGTGGCTTCATAGAGAATTCGGCGGCAACTCTCGCCATCGCGCCGCTCTGGATCAACCCAAGTGGCCAGGCCTCGACAGGTAAAGAAATCACCATAGTAACCTATGCGATCGATCTTCGGATCGAAGACCCATTTCTCACGGCCTGTCTCCGGGTCAAGCGCAATGATTCGATTGAAGGGACTTACCACGTAGAGTGTGCCTTCGACCAGGAGGGGTGTTGCCTCAAATGTACTCTTCGCCCAGATCCTTTGCCCGTTCCATGTTCCATCGCCTTTGGACACGTCCCCCGTGTGGTAGGTCCAGGCGACCTTGAGATGCTTCACGTTGTCTTTCCTGACCTCGTTGAGAGGGGAATACCGAGAACTCCCTGGATCGTTTCCGTAGTTGGGCCACTCAGCAACAGGAGCGTTGGGATCACGCTGGACCGGGTGGGACCCGCACCCTGCAAGAATTAATATCAAAAACCCAAAACCGCCGATATGCCCGTGCCTCATGCTGAATAAGTCCTCTTTGATATTGTTGAATTCATCTGCAATTCACAGCCGGACCAATAACAGGATCCCCGACCCAGGATATCCTGCGCCGTCTGGTACGACCGTCCTGAGCAAACGAGGCACTCGGCTTTCTGCCATAGCCGTGGCTTTAAAAATCAGAATTGTCCCAGACGGCATTAATAGCATCATTGCTCACACATTGGCTCACGGCAGATCATTATGCTAACACGGATTGACCTCCAGAATTGGTCCAAGGGGTAAACAAATTGGAATCCACCGTAGAATATACGAAACAGCTGCATAAGCCCTCGTACAAGGTCGAGGGAGGCCTTCACAGGAATGAATATTCCGTCCATTAGAGGACTGTTTTGCGGTAAGCTCCCGTTGGAGCAATGAATCAGCCAACTCGCAAGTTTCGAGATGTGCTCCTTCTCTGCACTCACCATTTAGACAATAGGGTGCAATCAAAAGAATTCATATGCCATGATAAGCCTTCATACAATTGACAAGCAGATTGGGAAAACAGAAATTGTCCTGATGATCATTATGATTGCACAAACATGGGGCTGCAGCCGCAAGGAACCAGCGGATCTGATCTTTACCAATTGTACTGTATATACAGTCAATGAAAGTCAGCCCTTGGCAGAAGATGTCGCGATTAAGAAAGGACGTATCCTCTGGGCGGGTCCCAAGCGGGAGACCATGGATTATGTGGGCCGGATGACTCGTGTCTTGGATCTTCGGGGTTCCGTGGTTTTCCCTGGATTCACAGATTCACACTACCACTTGTCGGGAGTAGGCGGCAGGGAACTGAATCTCAACCTGGAAGGTACAGCGAACCTGGAGGAATTCCTCCTTAGGATCAAACAACGGGTCAATAACACCAGGGAAGGAGAATGGATCACCGGCAGAGGATGGATAGAGACCTTCTGGCGGCCCCCGGTCTTCCCTTCCCGTAAGGATCTTGACAAGGTTGCCCCACGTAATCCGGTCTGTGTCACCCGGGCCGATGGACACGCTACGGTTGTCAACAGCCTGACCTTAAGAATGGCTGGGATCAACGCCACCACGCCGAACCCCTCTGGCGGCGAGATCATGAAGGACCCCAAGACCGGTCAGCCTACCGGCATGCTCCTGGACTCTGCCATGGACCTGGTCAACGGACACATCCCTGAACGAGAATCTAATGATCTGGAAAAGAAGCTGTTGCTGGGCGCCGAACGGAGCATTCAACTGGGTTGGACAGAGATTCAGAATGCGGGGAGTCCGCAAACCGAAGTCGATCTGATCAGAGACCTCTATACTCGGAATCGAATTAAATTGCGTATCTATCAGGCCATTAGTGGTCCCGGTCCTGACGCCCAGCAGCTGATCAACGAGGGAGCCACGATGGGTGCTTTTGACGGCCGATTCACGCTTCGGACCATCAAAATCTTCGCCGATGGCGCCCTGGGCTCGAAAGGTGCCGCCTTACTGGAACCTTACTCAGATTACAACAGCACGGGTCTCATGACGATTAATCAAGACGAATTGAAACCAATGCTGGAGGAAGCCCTTCGCCGTGGGATCCAGGTAGAAACCCACGCCATCGGCGACAGGGCAAATCGAGTGATCCTCGACCTCTATGAAGAGGCTTTCAGCCGGGTCCCTATTGATCAGAGAAAAGTGGCCGAACCGCGCTGGCGGGTCGAGCACGCTCAGATTGTCCATCCAGAGGACCTCCCGCGCTTTTTCAAGCTTGGTGTCATTCCATCCATGCAGCCTTCCCACGCTATAAGCGACCTGCATTTTGCCCCCAGCCGCCTCGGCTTAAAACGGTTGCAGGAAGCCTATGCCTGGCAGAGTTTTCTTCGTTCCGGTTCGACTATTGCCGGAGGATCCGACGCACCGGTTGAGCGCGGCGATCCGATTATTGAGTTTTATGCAGCCGTAGCTAGGAGGGATTTAAAGGGGTTCTCGGGTGAAGGTTGGCACCCCGAGCAGGCTGTGTCGCGCGAGCAGGCCTTGAGGATGTTCACGTTGTGGGCAGCCTATGCTGCCTTTGAAGAGGGATCAAGAGGCTCGATTGAACCTGGAAAACTGGCCGACTTCACGGTCCTATCGGCCGATATCATGAAGATTCCTGTATCGGAAATCCCCCGGGCACGTTGTGTGATGACCGTAATCGGTGGGGAGGTGGTCTACGATGCAGCAGGTTACTCCTCCGTTAAGAACTGACTTCCATGAAAATGAGCTTTTCAAGGGTGGCCACCGCGCGAGTGACCGCCGTCACCCGTCGCGGCGGTTGCCGGGGTCTAAGAAATCGCCGCTCGGAGATCGGCTCCCACACTCTCCACAAGGACACCATTTCATCCGTGGTAGTGAGCTTGAAGCGGTTATGGGGGGCTCTATTAAGAACCGTCCTGATTGTCTTGCTGCCCCGCTCCCTTGGCATGGAACCCTCTGAGTGTGGTCACAAAAGTAAACACAAGTGAGACCACTTGAAAGGAATAGGACAAATGACTCGCCGCGACTTCCTGGTTCGAGCTGCAGCCCTCACATGGGGCCTGGGGAAGAGCACCTTGTATCATGGAGCCCTATCTCCACTTGCTGAAGCTCGCTCCCATTCATCCTATGCGAAAGAATGGCCGGACATGTTGCTGGCCTACTTATCTGGAGAGTTGAATGCATTGTCTAACCATTGGGATCAGGAGCGGGCTCGGATGGTTACCTCTGCCCAGATTGAGGCTCGCAATCGATTTGTCCGTGAGAAGTTTCTGGAAATAGTTGGTGGACTCCCAGAGAGAGCCTCCTTGAATCCCTTGATGGTTCGGAGTTTCGAGCGAGACGGATACCGCGTAGAAAATGTGATGTTCCAGAGCCGTCCCGACTTCTGGGTTACTGGAAACCTCTATATCCCGATGAGTGGTAAACCGCCCTATCCCGGCATCATCTCACCCACAGGACACGATCCTCTGGCACGTATGGCCCAGACCTATCAGTGCGCTTACATTAACTTAGCCAAGAACGGTTTTGTGGTCCTGGCTTATGACCCAATTGGCCAAGGGGAACGTCGCTACTACTGGGACCCCGTGAGAAACATGGCGGAGGTTTCCGGTGACCCGATCTTCGAGCATTCTATGCCCGGTCAGTTATTACTTCTAATGGGAGAGAACCTGACTCAGTACCGGATATGGGATGGAATCCGGGCCATCGACTATTTATTGACGAGGGCCGAAGTCGACAAGCAGAGAATCGGTTGTGCCGGTCACTCAGGAGGTGGAACCCTGACACTCTTCATCACCGCGCTGGACGAAAGAGTCAAATGCGCTGTGCTCAACGAAGGGGGAGGAGGGCAACGCTGGCCAATCCGGTTCACTCCCGGCAGCCGCGTTGGCCCCGCAGATGTGGAGCAGAATCTCTTCCCTGCTGCCCTTTTTGGAATCGATCAGGAGGATTTGCGAATTGCCATTGCGCCCCGGCCGCTGTTGGTGACGATCGAAAACTACTATCCAGACTTTGAGAAATCCCGCCAACGTGTATTAGCTCGTTATCGACAGTTGGGTGCTCCGGATAGATTCGAAACTACCGAGGCCGATGACCCTCATTCCTGGACAATGAAACTTCGACTCGCCACTACGACCTGGTTTTGCAAGTGGTTCTATGGCCGCAAGGGCCCAGCCGAAGAGCCGGTTTTTGGCGTCGAGTCGCCAGAGCTGTTGTACTGTGCTTCCAAGGGGTCTCTTCGCTATTCCCATCAAGGGGAGACTATTTTCTCACTCATACACAATAAGGCCACAGCGCTTCCGCCAAAACGAAAGCACCTCATGAATGCAACCGAATGGGAAGAGTCCCGTCAGGAAGTGCTGCTGCGCATAGGCAGACTATTACATTGCCATAGAACCAACCAGGCGCTAGGGGTTCGCAAGCGCGTCACGACTGAGCGCAAGGGATATCGAATCGAAAAACTCGAGTTTATGTCCGAGCCCGGGATTTACATCCCGGCCTGGGTCTTTGTCCCGGCTGCAAATAGAGCCGAGACAACTCCGCTCCTTTACGTCAGCGATGGAGGCAAAGAATCGGAGGGCATGGAGTTTGGAGTTCTGGAAAGTCTTACATTGAAGGGCAATATCGTGGTTGCAGTAGATGTGCGTGGAATTGGTGAAACCACTCCGCTCCATGACCCTCAAATTCGGGAGGGAGGCGAATTCGGCCACCTCTTCGATGTGGAAACCGCATTTTCTTACATGGCCTGGTGGATGGACCAGTCACTATTGGGGATGCGCGTTCAGGATGTAATGCGAAGCGTAGACTATGCGCTGAGCCGTTGTGACGTCGACAGAGAATCCGTAAGAATGGTGGGAAGAGGGATGGGCGCGTTGTGGGTGTTGTTTGCTGCTGCTCTTGACCGTCGTATCCATAGCGTCATCTGTGAGGGCGGCCTGCTATCCTATCAAAGTCTAGCCTCCGCAGACCGTTATATTCATGGCGCAAATGTCTTCATTCGTGATGTCCTGCTGCATTTTGACCTTCCAGATGTCGCCGGATGTGTGGCTGATCGGAATCTGGTTCTTCTGGCGCCCGTCGACGCCATGGGTAAGGCAGTAGATCTGTCTGAGGCAAAGAAAACTTACCAACGGACGGATGAGGCATACGCTGCGGCAGGGAGCCTCCAGCATTTTCAGATCGTGGAGCATCGCCAAGGACAGACGCCCGCGGATGATTATCTATCTTTGCTGAAAGGCTAACTCATATTTCACCCCTAATGCTTAGCGCGGCTGTTGGCCACAAGACCAAACCGCAGAGGCGCCGAGGCGCAGAGAAGATTCAGCAACACCAGCTTCGAAGATGGACCGCCACAAGCTAGAATCAACGACATAAATGACTGGGCTGCATCATTTCGCCTTGCAGGCTGGAGCTTGCCGTAGGTTTGATCCTGATCTTTCTCTCTTTGAATTTTGTTTATCGGCGTTCATCTAATATAAGACCCTCTGTGCCCGGGAATTCTCTCTGCGCCTCGGCGCCTCTGCGGTCAATTTGGGTTGGGGCCAGCGACCGTGTTAAGACTTTGCGGTGAGGAACACGGGCTGACCGTTGACGACTCATGAACTCATTCCGTGACCGATGCTTGCTTGACAGGCTGTAAGATCAATCATAGAGTAGCAACCCGTCAGAAATGACTGGATCTGCACTGCTATTGACATCTGGAGTGAGTGAGGTGACAGTAGTGAAAACGTTACTCCTTTCGAGGTGGAGGATCTATCCACATGCCGCAAGATGAGTGCCTGAAGGTAGGTTTGCTGGGCCTCAGCCATTTGCACCCTCGCAGCTACATGGCCAACTTCCAAGCAATCCCGGAGATGACTGTGACGGCGGTCGCGGATTCCAACCAGGCGGTATTGGATGGATTCACCAGGGATTTCGCAGTCCGCGGATACTCAGATTGGCAGGAAATGATCGAGAAAGAACAACTGGATCTAGCAGTGCTTTTCCTGCCGCACGCAGAGTGCCCGGATGCGGCCATTGCTTGCGCTGGACGGGGTGTCCACATTCTTGTGGAGAAACCGATGGCCGCCAGTTCGGATGGGGTTCGGCGCATGCTAGACGCTGCTCAGCGGGCAGGCATCATTCTGTCAAGCCCTTATGTTTGGCGATACCATCCGGTCGCGCGCTGTATGAAGAAAATCATTGGCGAAGGTGTGTTGGGGCGCATCGTGGGTTGCGAAGGTCGTTGTGCGGCCGGTCGTTTGGGACGCTATACACAGGGGAACGCCGGGTGGATGCTAGTCAAGACATTAAGCGGCGGTGGTCCCATGTACAACCTGGGTGTCCACTGGATCGATCTGTACCGCTGGATGCTGGCCGACGAAGTCGTGGAAGTCATGGGGAAAAACGTTCATGTTAACCAGGACTATGACATCGAAGATAACTCTTTTGCAATTTTAACCTTTTCACATGGAACGGTTCTGGCCCTAGACATCAGTTACACCGTGCCTGACTCCTACCCATTCGGGCGTGATCTTTTCCTGGCCCTGCACGGTACATCTGGTGTACTTTCATGGAGTCCTTCTTTTGAGGGAATTCGAGAACGCCTTTTTGTTTGCAGTGACGCAGGGGATTATGCGGGGGCCCCATCCCGACACATCGATTTCGAACTAACCCCCCAACCCGGCTACGCAGGCGTGATGGGTACCAGCTACCTCTTGGACCTGGCTCGATCGATCCGGACCGGTGCTCCTCCTGCGATCACAGGATTCGACGGCCTGAAAGCTCTCGAGGTAGTCGAAGCCATCTATCAATCGGCCGAAAGTGGCCGAACTGTAAAATTATGAGCCCTGTAAAAGTTGTCGTTACCGATTATATTGAACCCGATCTCGCCTGGGAGGCCGAGGAAATGGTCAGGCGCGGTCTCGAATTTTCAGCTAGGCAGCTCAAGTTTTCCCCTGCCGGGGATGTCATAGACGCCACTCGGGATGCCGATGTGGTTATTGTCAACATGGTGCCGATTACTCCCGAGATCATAGCAGAATGGAAGAGATGCAAGCTTGTGATCCGTCATGGCGTCGGCTACGACAACGTCGATGTTGCAGCCCTTGCCAGAGCCGGCATCCCGCTCTGCTACATTCCGGACTACTGTGCTGAGGAAGTGGCCGAGCAAGCCATTGCCTTGTTGTTGGCTTGCGGCCGCCGCCTGGTCAGCAGCCGAAGAGTTCTCGACGCGTCATCGGCCCGAGGCTCCTGGGATTTTGCAGACGTGGTCCCGATCTACCGAATGGCTGGCCAGACGCTGGGGATCATTGGTTGTGGCCGCATTGGTTCTCTGGTCTACCTCAAACTGAAATCCTTCGGGTGCAAATTCCTGATCTGTGACCCTTACCTGTCAGAAGATCGGAAAAGGGAGCTGGGGATTGAAGTCGTCGGCATGGAGACAGCATTTCGGAACTCGGATTTTATCAGCATTCACACTCCCCTGACTCCTGAAACGCGACATCTTGTCAATGCCCGCACCCTGGCCCTGATGAAACCTACTGCTTACCTGGTCAACACCGCACGCGGGCCAATGGTCGACGCGCAGGCCCTGGCTGATGCATTAAAGAATGGTGTCGTCGCAGGTGCAGGGATTGACGTCTACGATATCGAGCCCCCTCCACCAAGCTATCCCCTTTTCGGATTACCCAATGTTATCTTGACGCCCCATTTGGCCTGGTATTCTGAGGACGCAGGCCGGCGCATCCGTGAGCTGATCGTCACGGAGGTCGACCGGTTCTTGTCGGGGCAGCCTCCGCGCTATGTGGCCAAGCCTGCCTGAAAGGAGCCTGATGAATAACAAAGTGACATCTGTGAAGGGGCCATTGCCCGGTCCTCGGTCCAGGGAACTCTTTGCCCGCTGGTCACGCGTGGAAGCTCAATGCACTGGCTACCAGGCAAAGGTCGCCTGGGACCACGCTTCGGGAGTGGTCGTAACCGACGCCGACGGCAACATCTTTATCGACTGGACTTCCGGTGTTCTGGTAACCAATGTCGGACACTGCCATCCAGACCTGGTCAAAGCCGTGCAGGAAGCATCGGCGAGGCTCTTGAACAATTATGAGTGTCTGCATGAATCGCGCGTCGAAGCGGCCGAGAAGCTGGTTTCCGTTTTGCCCGCTCATCTCGACAAATGTTTTTTCCTCACTACCGGGAGCGAGGTGATCGAGGGAGCCATCCGCATCATGAAACGCAAAAGCGGCCAATTCGAAATTATCAGCTTCTACGGCGGTTTTCACGGCCGCACCTATGCTGCTCTGAGTGCCGGTGGCTTGCCCGGACCGAAGAAAGGTTATGGCCCTACCCTGCCCGGCTCCATTCGTGTGCCCTTCCCCTATTGCTACCGCTGTCCTTTCCGGGCTGATCCAGCCACTTGCGACATGCTCTGCCTGGACTATATCGATGACGCGGTACGTGCGAACAGCACCGGCTGCCTGGCTGGTCTGATCGTGGAACCCTACCAGGGCGCGGCGGGTTTCATCTTTCCTCCGGAGGGGTGGCTGACACGCCTCGAGCAGTGGTTGCGAGGGCGTGGCCTGCTCTTCACGCTGGATGAGGTACAATCATCTTTCGGGCGTACGGGTAGATTCTGGGCCATGGAATGGGAAGGATTGACCCCTGATCTGGTTTGCATCGGCAAGGGGATTGGCAGTGGGGTTCCCGCCTCGGCGATTGCGGCTCGCGGCGAAGTGATTTCGACACTGGGCCGCGGGGAAATGAGCAGCACCATGGGTGGGAACCCGGTGGCCTGTGCGGCCGTCAGTGCCGTTGTCGATATCATGCAACGCGAGCGATTGCAGGACAATGCGTTGCGCATGGGTGCCTTGATGAAGTCACGACTCCTGGATATGAAAGAACGGTCTCCCTATGTGGGCGACGTCCGGGGCATGGGATTGGTCATGGGGGTTGAACTGGTAAAGGTCAAGAAGACCAAGGAACCCGCACCAGATCTCACGCGAAAACTCATCGACCTGGCTGCCGACCACGGCCTGTTGATTGGATCGGTTGGTGTCTTCGGCAATGTGATCCGGGTAGCACCACCCCTGGTGATCTCGGAGGCTGAAGCACACGAAAGCCTGGACATTTTCGAGAAGGCGCTTTCGCTTCTGTAAAAATGCAGGTTGGGATAGCCACGCCGACCGCGCTCTTGGCGGGAAGCGTGGGTTTGTGAAACGAGGAGCTCCAGAGGAGCGACCTGTTTGTAGAAGCCGGTGCTTCGGTGTACGACTTAGCTCCGTAGGAGCGTCCTGTCGCGGTGATCGGTACCAGGTGACAAGGACGCTCCTAACGGAGCTGAAGAAAGAAAAATGGGGACTGGCTGCTACAAACAGGTCGCTCCTCTGGAGCTCACGTCTTTCATCTCAGTGGACCATTTAAACGACCCGCAAACTATGCTCCCTACGATGATCAGGATGCTCCTAACTTCGCTTTGGGCAGTAACCGTGGGCTCTCGGCCCTATGAAAAACCCACGATTGATTCAGAAAGCGAATCAATTGTCGCTACTACTGGTTGACATTTTCTTTGGCATGGGTGATGAAGGAGATAATGCACCAATCCCATGAATGAAATCACACTATCCGATGTCCGCGCTGTGGTCCAATCGCTCCGTGACCAGACTGAGCGGTTTCTCTGCGATTTGATCCGCTTTCCTTCCTTGCCCGGCAAGGAACTTGAAGCCGTGAATTACACGGCTCACTCTTTTGCGGAAGTGGCTGAAGTGGAGCAGGTGCCTCTGACGAATGCTCTCCGTGAAGACGAAGATTACTCGGACCCGATTCGTGGAATCGAGTACGCAGGACGGTCCAATCTGCGCGCGCGGGTTGCGGGAAGCGGAGGTGGGCACTCCTTGCTGTTTAATACCCATCTCGATGTTGTGCCGCCGTCCCAAGGCCAGGAACGTCCCTTCGATCCGAGAATCGAGGAGAATCGCGTGTACGGGCGGGGTGCTTGTGATGCAAAGGGGCAGGTTGCCACACTTTACACGACCTTGCTGGCGATTAAGCGCCTGGGGATGGGCCTCAAAGGAGATGTCCTGGCACACCTTGTTGTCGAAGAAGAGGTGGGCGGCAATGGAACACTGGCCATGGCCCGTCGCGGCGAACGAGCCGATGCCTGTATTGTGATGGAGCCCACTGGCCTCCATATCTTGTCTTCCGTGCGCGGGGCAGTCTGGTTCCGTGTAACGTGCACAGGCAGAGCGGGCCATAGCGGCCGGGCGGGCGATACCATCAGCGCGTTGAAGATGGCTGCTCGAACCATGGAGATCCTGGAACAATATCACGACCGTTTACTGGTGTCGTCCCGGGGGCTTGGCCTGTTCGATCAGTTTGCCAATCCGATGCCGATCACGTTTGGCAAGCTGACAGCCGGGGATTGGCCTGCCACCGCCCCCGCACAGGCTACTTTGGAAGGTGTTCTGGGCTTGCTTCCGAATAAGACTCGCTACCAGGTGATGGACGAGATGCGTCAGGCGTTGCTAGACAGTGGAGACGAGTGGCTGCGAGAACACTTCAGCCTGGAATTCATGTACCGGCACGATGCCCATGTTTTGGACCCTGGGCATCCGCTGGTCACGGGTCTTCAAGCCTCCTGCAGGCTTGCCGGTACAGGCGGTGAAGTCAGCGCCATGACGGCATCCTGTGATTCCTGGTTTTATAACAACCAACTTTCTATTCCCACCGTCGTTTTCGGTCCCGGCAGTCTCGGCTTTGCCCACTCCAACCATGAGCAGATCGGGCTGGACGAGATTGCTGAGGCGGCGGCTATTCTGGTGGACTTTTTGATAAACTGGTGCGGTTGAGGTCGACGATGCTAGCTCTGGTGAAGATACAAAAAGGATCCGGTTTCATTGAGCTTTGTGAGGTACCCGAGCCATCTCCCGGCCCGGGAGAAGTACTTATTGAAGTGAAGGCCTGTGGAGTGTGCGGCACGGACATCCATGTATGGCACGACGAATTTCCCTATTGGCCGCCGGTGACGATGGGGCATGAGTTCTCAGGACGGATCATTGAGGTGGGCCCGGAGACCGGGCTTTTCAAAATCGGTGATCGGGTTGTGGGGGAACCGCATACGCAGGCCTGCGGTCACTGTTACCTCTGCCGTTCCGGAAACATCCAGATCTGCAACTTGAAACGCTCGCCGGGCTGGGGAATTGACGGGGCCTTCACCAAGTACCTGAAGTATCCTGAGCGCCTGTTGCATCGGATCCCGGACTCGATGAGTTATGATCTGGCTGCCTTAGTGGAGCCGGCGGCCAATACCGTGCATGACGTTGTCGAACGAGCCAGGGTCGAGGCCGGCGACTTCGTGGTAGTTCTTGGACCGGGGCCCATAGGTCTGCTGGCCGCACTCACAGCGCGGGCTGCCGGGGCGCGTCACGTGGTCGTTGTGGGTACCCCATCGGACGAGTCGTTCCGATTGAAGAAAGCACGGGAATTGGGATTTGAAACCGTCCTCAACGTGGCTGAGTGCGATCCTACGGAGGAGGTCCGACGGCTCTCCGGAGGGCTTGGGGCGGACTTGGTCATCGAATGCAGTGGCGCGGCGGCGGCAATCGCATCGACCGTCGACCTGATCCGAAAGAAGGGCCGCATCTGTGTGATCGGATTAACCGGCAAGGATATGATCCCGTTTCCTTGGAACAAAGCATCTTTCAAAGTCTGCGACGTGCTTTTTTGTCTTTCCACCAGCTATTCCAGCTGGGATCGAACCATTCACCTGATCGCCAGCGGCAAATTGCCAGCGGGCGAAATGATCACCCGCCGATTGCCGATCACGGAATGGAAGAGCGCGTTCGAGGGGATCGAGGCGCAGCAGGATTTGAAAGTCCTGTTGACTCCCGAATAAGGAGGCGATGATGAAGGATTCGCGGATGGGCTTTGGACTGCTAGGAACCGGGCTGATTGCCCCCTTTCATGCGCGAGCGATTCAAGCGTCAGACTGTGCTCGCTTGGTGGCCGCTGCTGATCTGGACCGGGACAGGCTGGCTAAATTCACGGGCCAATTTAACTGCCGGGGTTACAACAGTCTGGAGCAGATGGTCCTGGACCCCGAAATCCAGGTGATCAATATCCTCACCCCCAACCATTTGCATACAGCGGCTGTGCTTCTGGCAACCCGTGCTGGCAAGCATATCCTGATCGAGAAACCGCCCGCCATGTCCTTGCGCGAAGTGGATGCTATGCAGGAGGCCGGCGCGGTTGCCGGGGTCAGAATTGGAGTCCTCCTGCAATGCCGGATACGAAAGCCTGTCCAAGCCATTCGCAAGGCCATCAACGAAGGACGATTTGGAAAGGTCTATCAGGCAGATGCTATCATGAAGTGGTTCCGTTCCTCTGAATACTACCAGATGGATGCCTGGCGCATGTCACGCCGGTCGGGTGCGGGAGTAACCGTTCAGCAGGCATTTCATTACATAGACTTGCTGCAGTACCTGGTTGGATCTGTCAGGAGAGTTGACGCCCGCATGACCAATCTCGCCCACCCGGCTATCCCCTTGGAAGATACCCTCCTCGCTTTTGTTGCCTACATGAACGGCGCTCAGGGGGTTGTGGAGGCCTCTACAGCCCTCTGGCCGGGTACAGATGTGCGGGTCGAGGTAAATGGGGAAAACGGCACGGCTATCATGGTCGGCGAACGCATGGATACCTGGAAGTTTAAAGACGAGCAACCGGAA
>DATKMG010000083.1:0-11279 GCA_035541995.1 Terriglobia bacterium | reverse complement strand
CGTGGGTCAGTTGCCGGCGTTCTACAACTACAAACCCTCCAAGGACTATTGGAGCAAACGGGGCTACGTGGATATGCCCGCCACGCCCCTTTATCCTTTTGGTCATGGCTTGAGCTATACCCATTATGAGTATAGCAATCTTCGCATCGAGCCGACGGCGATCCGTCCCGGGGGCGAAGCGCGCGTAAGTGTGGACGTGAAGAATATTGGCGAGCGCGCGGGCGAAGAGACCGTGCAGCTCTACGTACACGAGATTTACGCCCCAGTCTCCTTGCCAGTCAAACAACTACGCGGGTTTGAGCGCGTGGCGCTGAAACCGGCGGAGACAAAGACCGTGACATTGACCCTGACCCCCGAGGATCTGCAGTTGCTCGATATCGACATGCACTGGCGGGTCGTGCCGGGCGAATTCGAGATCATGGTGGGAAAGTCGTCGGCCGACATCCCGGTCCAAGGGATCTTGAAGGTGACGCCGTAGAGGAGAGTGCAGTGCGCAGACCGGAGGCACTAAGGACTATGGTTGTACTGCCCCGCCAATGTCCTGGTAAGGGAATCCAAAGCCATCGCTCGCCCTGTCTGCCCGAGACCCTTCATTTTCATTTGTTTAAAGCAATTTGCGTGTGCTGCCCAAATATTACTCGGGCTCGGTTAGGGCCAGTCTTATTCCAATGTAACGTCATGTAACGCAGCCTAAATTCGGGGCGGTTTGAATGCTGGTCATCCCAAAATATAAAATTGCAGTCTGTGATTCTTCAGTTGCTTCGAAATTTTTCACCATAAGGGATTTTTTCCGTAATGCTCAGGGGGGATGGGTTCGATACGAGTCAGGGGCCCTCTCAATCGAACCATCTCTAAATGCCCCTCGATCCACTTGGGCCAGAACACCTCATGACCGTGCCATCTCACCAGTTGCTCCTTGTAGATGATGACGACGCTTTCCGGAGAATGCTTTCCCTTCGGATGTCTCGTGAAGGCTTTGCAGTTTTGGAGGCAACGCAGGGCAAACAGGTGATGGAAATGCTTCGCTTATCTGCTGTTGACCTGGTGCTCCTGGATCTGAGCTTGCCAGATGTCCATGGTTTGGACCTGCTCCGGGCGATTCGACAAAACAATTCCTTGAACCAGCTTCCTATTATCGTCCTCACTGGTAACAGTAATAGTGAGGTAGTTGTTAAGGCCCTGGAGTGCGGGGCCAACGACTACGTCAAGAAACCGTTGGACTTTCCAGTTCTTTTTGCCAGGATCAGAACCCACATGTCCTTGAAGCACGCACAGGCGGGTTTGCAGAAGTCTCATGATGACCTGGAAATGCGAATCCGCTCCCGAACGGCAGAGCTATTGCGAGCCAAGGAAGCGCTCGAGGCCAACCTGGTGGAATGCAAGAGAACCGAGGAGGCCCTCATCGCGAGTGAAACCAAGAACCGAGCCATCCTGCATGCCATTCCGGATTTGTTCTTCATCCTGAGCAGGGATGGGGTAGTACTTGGGCAGGAAGGCGATACCAGCCGATTCGCGCTATTTCCCGGCCAGTTTCTGAACAAGAACGTCCAGGATCTTTTGCCAGCGCCCTTGGCGGCGCAATTGATGGAAAACTTGAAGAGGGCTTTTGAAACGGGAACGATCCAGACTTACGACTACCAAAGAGAGTCGGAGGATCGACTGATTTATGAAGAAAGTCGATTACTCGCTATTGGTCCCAAGGAAGCCCTGATGATCTGCAGGGACGTTACAGACCGCAAGACGACTGAAGAGAACCTTCGCATCACCGAAGCCAAACTCCTCCAGGCACAAAAAATGGAATCGATCGGGCGATTGGCAGGGGGAATAGCCCATGACTTCAATAACCTGCTCACAGCTATCAATGGGTACGCCGACTTTGTTCGAATGAACCTTGCCTCAAACCACCCCCTTTACTCCAGTATCACTCAAATCAAGAAAGCGGGAGAGCGGGCGGCCTCGTTGACCCAACAACTTCTTGCATTTAGCCGCAAGCAGGTCTTGCAGCCCAGGGTTCTGGATCTCAATTCACTTCTGAGCAGCAATCTGAAATTGCTCAGGAGGCTAATCAGCGAAGACATCGAATTAGTGACTCGCTTTGATCCAAACCTGGAGAAGATCAAGGCAGATCCGACTCAAATCGAGCAGGTGGTGATGAACCTGGCGGTCAACGCACGGGATGCCATGCCCAAAGGGGGACGACTTCTGCTAGAAACGGTCAATGCATTCGGGCTTCGTATTCGAGGCTGGAAATACCGACCCGAATCTTCCGACCGGTTCATCCTGCTAATTATCAGTGACAGCGGCTATGGCATGGATGCAGGGACTATGTCCCACATTTTCGAGCCATTCTTCACTACGAAGGAACAGGGTAAAGGCACGGGATTGGGACTGTCAACGGTCTACGGCATTATCGAGCAAAGTGGCGGGCATATCGAGGTTTCCAGCCGTGTTGGACAAGGGACAGAGTTCTTCATCTACCTGCCTAAAGCGGCCGAAGAGGATCAGGTCCTGGATGTGACCCAGGCCTCCGACAACGTGGCGCGGGGAATGGAGACGATTCTGGTCGTGGAAGATGACCCGGCAGTTCAGGACTTGGTGTGCCAATTTCTCAGTCATCAAGGGTATAGGATTCTTCGAGCCCAGGACTCGGAGGATGCCATTCGCATCTGCCAGGAACACCGCGGACCGGTTCATTTGATGTTGACAGATGTGGTCATGCCCCGGATGGGAGGGCGGGAACTGGCCAATCAGTGCACGCGGCTGAGGCCCAACCTGCGGATCTTGTTCATGTCAGGATATACGGGAGATGCTATCGTCCAGCATGGGGTGCTGGAACCTGGGCTTCATCTGATTCAAAAGCCATTTTCGCCTTCTTCGCTAGCTTGCAGAATCAGAGAGATTCTTGACACTTCACCTCCGACCCCTGAACCCAGTAAGGGCAGTTCCCCTACCCTTAATATGCCCGTTTCCGGCGAGCAGTATCCCTTGAGATAAAGAATACTTTCCTTTTCATTATGATCTCTTTGTGCCCCTGCTTTCACCCATGAGGCTGTTGCTGTGTGAGGCAGTGTATAGTCCCTAATCCCCACACCAGGTCCACACTGTGGATACCGATCACTTCACGATCAGGAAAGAGCTCGGAAAGGGTCGACAAAGCCACGCGGTCTGCTGGATCATTGAATGTCGGTACGAGAACTACTTTGTTGGCGATATAGAAATTAGCATAACTGGCGGGGAGGCGCTGTCCGGAAAAAGTCAGAGGCTTGGGCATGGGCAACGGGATCACTTCGAGTCGTCTGCCGTGTTGGTCGACCATCGTTTTCAGCAGTTCAAAGTTTTCCTGAAGCGTGTCGTAATTAATCTCCTGCCGATCGTTTTCCACCACTACAACTACTCTTGAAGGGCCAACAAATCGGGCCAGGTCATCCACGTGACCATGAGTGTCATCGCCTGCAATCCCTCGCTTCAGCCAGAGGACTCTGTGAACCCCGAGGTAATTCCGGAAGACTTGCTCCAGTTCCCCTCGCCCCAGAGAGGGATTTCGCTGCTGGATCGGACTGAGTAAGCACTCTTCGGTGGTCATTAGGGTTCCCTGTCCGTCGACGTCAATACTGCCCCCCTCAAGAACGACTGACCGACCTCTGGTTTTCCCCGGAAAGCGTGGTTCCCAAAGCCTCATCCCCAGAGCTGTGGCGATCTTCCGCGGGATTTGAGCGTCCTTGTTCCAATCGTTGTATTTGGCCCAGCCATTGAATTTCCAATGAGTGACAGCAATCTCCGGCACTTTACGATCTTTTGACTTTATGAAAATAGGTCCGAAGTCCCGAGTCCAAATTCGATTGGTGGGAAACCGGTAAAAGTCGATTTGATCAAGGTCAGCACCTCCGCGCAGGAGCGAATAGCTAGCTCGCCTGAGGATCACGTCATTGTCAACCAGGATGCAGACCCGCTCACCCTTATGTAAGTGCCGCACAATCTCCACGTAAACCCAGGGAATCGGCATGAATTTCCCGGGCCAATCTGTCCGATTGTGAGGCCAGGCGATCCATGTGGCGTGATGGGGCTCCCATTCCGCAGGCATCCGAAAGTCATGAGGGGGGGCAACAATCAAGCGAATAACCTCCACCACAGGGGAAAACTCAACAGGGAAGCAAGGAGTTTGGAATCCAAAGTTCAGTCAATCCAGCGCCGGGAAATTGGCTCGTAACTGTCGATTCGCCTGTCCCGAAAAAAGGGCCAATTCCTGCGGACTTCCTCGAGGTAAGCCAAGTCACAATCTACAACCAAAATCTCCTCCTGTTTGGTTGATGCCTCTTTCAAAATTACTCCCATCGGATCGGCCACAAAAGAATTCCCCCAAAACTCGATCCCTTCTCCGACTAGGACCTCGTGACCCACCCGGTTAACCGCTGCAACATAGATTCCGTTAGCGATCGCATGAGCTCGTTGAATGGTCTTCCAGGCTTCTTGATGCACGCCACCATACCGGATCTTTTCGGCCGGATGCCAGCCAATGGCAGTTGGATAGAATAAGATCTTGGCCCCCTGGAGTGCCATCAGACGGGCAGCCTCGGGAAACCACTGGTCCCAGCAAACCAGCACACCGATCTTCCCGAAGCGAGTATTAATAGGTCGAAACCCCTGATCACCCGGGGTGAAATAGAATTTCTCGTGATATAACGGATCATCCGGAATGTGCATCTTTCGATAGGTTCCAAGGATCGAACCGTCGGTGTCGAAGACCACTGCGGTATTGTGGTATACGCCGGCATCCCTCCTTTCAAACAGGGATGCCACCAGAGCGATGCCGTGTTGCCGAGCTACGGCTCCGAGCTCCTTTGTCGTCGGACCAGGAATTGGCTCAGCCAAGTCAAACAGGGAGGCATTTTCAGTTTGGCAAAAGTACTGAGATCGAAACAGCTCCTGCAGGCAGACTACCTGAGCGCCCATTCTGGCGGCCTCGTGAATAAAACCCACTGCTTTCTCCAGGTTCGTCTCAGGGCTGGTAGTCGAAGCCATCTGAATCAAAGCGATTCTGATCTTTGCCACTGGGTTGTTCCTCTCGATCATGCCGGTCATCTCCGGTGTTAGGAGAATCTATATTCTCTCGGTATTCAGAGGGGCCGAAATCTGGGAACCTCTTATTATGCATATCTTATTCAAAACCTTGTGAAAATTATGAAGAAATTCTGTCGGGAGAGTCAGAGTTCTTCCAATGGATTGTTGTCGTCCAACAATGGGGGTTTTGGCGGCGGAACCAATAGAGGTAAGGGTTCCGCATGAGTTGGGGTGGGGCTGGATGCAAGGGGATGGGTACCTGAAGGGATTTCTGCAACTTCATTCTTAGGCTTTTCCTCGCTTTCCCAGTTGTCGCGATTGGTTTCATCCAGCAACCTCAGTCCTTCCAGGATCAGATTCGTGTTACTGGTGTTAATGACCACTTCAAACGGGACGTTAGATGGCTTATAAATGAAGGTTCCCCCCTTGACTGCTACCAAGGCATACATGGCGAGTTCCCCATGTTTGTCCATGAATGCGGCATCAACGATCTTTCCTGAATTTAAAAAGATGGTCCCCTCGTGGCCTTCTACATGAATGTTCAACTTGCCACTCTTTTGTGAGCTGTCCAGGATTTGGACAATATCGAGCAAGCCGATCTCAGAGAGGTCTCCCTTTAGTGCCACGTACTCGTCATCCGGGGTCTGTACATGCTTGTCCTTGGACTGCCCAGTCGGCGCAACCCCCTTCCCGGCGGTGGATAGGATCGGATTCAGACGTTGAGCTTCGTGAATGTACTTATTGGCTTCTTCCTTTTGTTGGCACGACTGCAGAATCTTGGCAATCTCCAGGCATTCCTGCGCCGCCTTCTTGGGCATTCGTTGCTCTACGTACAATGCCTTGAGCTTTTGCCGAAACTGAAGCTCGATGGGATACTTTTCCAGGATTTTCTCCAGGCGCGCAATGGCCGCTGCCTGTTGGCCGAATTTCTCAAGCAATTCAATATCAGTCAGAAAGTTTTCGACATCTTCTTCCGTAACGATAGATTGATGGGAGTCAGAGGACGCCTCCGGCTTAATCGAGCTCTTGCCGGTATCCTCCTCTTCCGGCAAAGTTCCTGTTGTCTGGGTGGGTGCAGAGACTCCGGCCTCATGGGTTCCTCCACAGGCCAAACTCTCGACGTATTTGAGCTTCTTGCGACTTTCCTCGCTGTATGGTTCCAACTCGACAAGTTGCTTCATTACTTCCAAGGCCCGAGCATACTCGCACTTGGCTATATACGCGTCTGCATGGGAAGAAAGCGTGATGGCGAGCTGGTCAAACTGGAAGGAGGCGCCATACGCCGCCTCCAGAAGTTGGTAAACCGAAAGGTTCTGGGGGTCGAGCTTGAGGATCTCTTCCAGGTACTCTACGCACTTCTTTTGGGACTCCTTGTCCTTGAGTTCCCGGCAGAGACTCGATAAGTGCAGAACCGCTTTGTCGATTTTCCGATTGGCAATCAGCACTTCGATGAAGGGAAGGGTTTGCGGCAGGAAGCTCTTGTTGGATTGCACGAGCCTTTCATAGAGTCTTTCAGCCTCATCCACCTTGCCTGCCTTGATACAAAGCTTCGCAAGATACGCCAGCAAATCTGTTCGCGTGGGCTCTTCAGCCAACGTAGCGATGATGACCTCAATCGCTCTCTGCACCTTACCCTGCTTATCGAACACCTGAGCAATAAGGGGGTTGACATTCCGATCTTTGGGGTTAATTGATCGAATTCTCCCTAAAACCTCGAGAGCGTCATCCCATCGTTCCTCCCGCGTATAATCTCGTGCCAGCTGATAGAACAAATCCAGGGCTTTGTCTTTGAGACCTTTTTCGCTGAGGAAGGCAGCCAGTTTGAGTTGTTGTGCTTTGTTGCCGGTATCCAGAGACACCAATTTCTCCAGGTACTCTATGACCTTCTGGGTGTTCCCTTCAGCTTCGTAGATGGCGCAGAGTTCCGTCATAATGCTGAAGAGTTCATTCTTGGATCCCGTGCGGGAGTAAAACTCCATTATTTTCTCGCGCGCCAGGATGTTGCGAGGCTGAAGTTTTAGGATTTTTCGGTAGACGTTGATAGCTTCCGCCTGGTTTCCCTGGCTGGTATAATCGGAAGCCACTTTGAACAGATGCCGACTGGCGCGGAGGAAATCTTCTTTGGAAGCATAGAGATCGGCAATCAGGAGGTGGACAGCTGTGTTCTGGAAGTCCTCGGCCAAAATCTCCTGATAGACGTTGATGGCCTCATTGGTCTTGCCATAAGCCACTAGCTTCTCGGCTTGTTTTAGTTGTTTGGCAACATTCATAAGGCCACACCGTCTTAAGAGGAACCCGGGCGCAGAAGCAGGGGCCTGCTCACTAAGACCGACCACTCACAACCTTTGTCACCCGAGAATCCCAGGCGAGACTATCCGATTTCGCCTCAAAAAAACGTCCCCAATCCGTTACGGTCACTAGCCTGGGGCAGGATTTTCCCTTGTTCCCTCCCCGATACTTATCGAACACCCGCTTGAAAAGCTTGAAAAAATCCAGGACGCAAATTCGATTTGATTAGACGCACACATTTCGCTCATACTCTTGTAAAACATTCCTGGTGGTCTTCTATTGGCCAGGCACGATCTAAAGGAGGCACGTGATGGCTCTAAAGGACTTTCTGAAGAAGCAGTTCATCGATGTCATCCATTGGACAGAGGATCAGGATGGCGTTTTGGCGTGTCGTTTTCCCATGCGGGACTTTGAAATTCAGTATGGCGGCAAACTCACTGTCCGGGAATCCCAAATGGCCGTGTTCGTCAACGAAGGAAAAGTGGCGGATGTTTTTCCTCCGGGTCTGTACACGCTAACGACTCGAACGCTGCCACTCCTGACCAATCTGATGAACTGGGACAAGCTCTTTCAGTCCCCATTTAAGTCCGATGTGTACTACTTCAGCACACGCTGGCAACTCAATCAGAAATGGGGGACTGCCAATCCCATCACGATTCGTGACAAAGAATTCGGAGCGGTCCGGCTTAGAGCATTCGGCATCTACTCTTATCGCATAGCCGATCCTAAATTATTTCATGTTCAAATCAGTGGAACTCGAGAAGTCTACACGGTTGAAGACCTGGACGGTCAACTCCGCAATACCATCATTGCCTCCATTACTGACCTCTTCGCGGAATCATCCATCCCATTCCTGGATATGGCTGCCAACCAGGATGAATTGGGAACGCGCATCAAGAACAAGCTGACAGGGGAATTCAAGCGCTTCGGACTGGAACTGGATACGCTTCAAGTACAAAATGTCTCCTTGCCTGATGAACTGCAGAAGATACTCGATCAGCGAATCGGCATGGGCATTGTTGGCGACTTGGGACGTCTCACCCAGTATCAGACAGCCCAAAGCATCCCCATTGCAGCAGCCAATGAAGGTGGGGGAGCCGGAGTTGGAGCTGGACTGGGAGCCGGCTTGGCTATGGGACAGACTATGGCTTCGAGTATGGTCAGCGCATTGCAAGGAACTAAACCGCCCGCTGATGCCACTGCGGAAGTCACAGCCTTGTTGGAGAGATTGCATGACTTGATGACGAAGGGGGTCTTAAGCAAAGAAGAATTCGAGGCCAAGAAGGCGGAATTGCTAAAAAAGCTCGTCTGATTTCCACTTTTCTCGGGTATGGCGAGGTTTGTTTAAGACTCTTACTTGGGCCCCAGTGGTCCAGACGTGACTGAGGAAATGAATTAGAAGATCGGGCGAAGCCACCGACGCTGAAAAACGGAAGTGTTTAAGGCGCTACCGAAAGGATGAGAGGAAAGAGCGATGGTTGGATACGTGAATCTAGGATTTGTCGTCAACGCAGTTATCTATGCCTTTCTGGGGGTCCTGATCTTCTGGATCTCTTTCCTGATCATCGACAAGCTTACTCCTTACCATCTCTGGAAGGAAATCATCGAGGAGCACAACACGGCTCTGGCGATTGTCGTGGGAGCCATGTCGTTGGGTATTTGCGTCATTATTGCCGCCGCCATCCATGCCTGAGGCCTGCGGGAAGGCGAAACGAATCTTCCCCCTCTGAACGAGTCCTAGAGATTTCCCGTAAAGTCCACAACAATTCTGCCGAACCATGCTACTGGCATCACGATTCAATCGGTCACCTTCCGCGCCTGCCGTACGCGATCCTTTTTATGCGAGAACCGCTTTTCCCCGTCAGTGTCTGGGCTTATCACAACCGCTCCATATCCTTGCTTACCTTTTGCCATTCAGTAGATGAAGCAGTCGAGTATGCCAAACATCTGCCTTTCACGCCCGTTGTATTGTCCACAAAAGCAGATTTGCCATTTGAAGCGGACCATGTCTCTGAGGGTGTTTTTGGAGACGCAACGCTTACTGGATGAATCTGAATGATCCCCCCACGAGCTAGGGCCCTGTGTGATAAACTCATGGTCCGGTTGTGAAGAACGACTTCAGATTCGTTAAGAGAGACTCTTCGCGAGGAGGAGTGACAATGAGACTCTACCTGGTGCGTCATGGAATCGCAGAACCTCCCGGCGACGCCAACAATTATCAGGATTTCCACAGATCTCTAACTCCCGAAGGAGCCAAAAAAATGCGTGAAGTCTCCAGTGGCATGAAAGGGTTAGAGATCGACATCGATCGCGTTGCCAGCAGCCCCCTGATTCGCGCCAAGGAAACTGCCGGAATTATCGCTGAAGTGCTGGGCACGAAGGATCCGGTGGAATATTGGGACGAACTGATTCCCGGTGCTCCTGCTCAACAAACCGTGGCAAGACTCCAAGGATGTAAGAACCTTGAGTCAGTGGCTCTGGTTGGACACCAGCCTCATCTGGGATATCTGGCTGCCTTGTTGATCTTTGGTCAGGATTCCATTTCGTTAGATCTCAAGAAGGGTGGCATATGCTGTATCGAAGTGGAGCAGTTCCCCATCCGGCCTCCACATCCGCTGGTCTGGTTGCTCCCTCCCAAAATCCTGCGCCTGTTTTCCTCGACCTGATCGACTCTTTACTGAGAAGATGCGCGACTATGCGGTGCGGGTGCGAGATTCTCGATGAGCTTCCGCCATCGACTGACCGGAACCGCGCCGCAGCAAACGGCCAATTTCCTTGCTTACTATGGTAACCCCATCCCTTGGACCAATAATCACCTGGACGGACTGGAGCGAACAGTCAAGGTCGAGAAGGTGAACAGCAGCGGTACCCAATCGATTGTTAAAACCGTCTATGATGCCTGCGGCTGTTCTCCGTTGGATAAGGTGAAGAAGTCTCTCGACCCTATGCACCCGGTGGCATCGTCTACTGGACCGAAATACACCTATGACCAATTGGGACGGACTATCAGAGTGAAGGCCACCGACGGTCAGAGCACCTCAACTTACTTCTATTAGGGCAACATCACTACTGTGACTGACCCAGCCGGGCATTGGAAGAAATCCACAATACGGAGGGGTATTGCGGTAGATAGGTAATGAGGTGTGCTCCTAACATCCTCCTTCTCCTTCCTACCTCAGTGCCACAATCAGCTCAACTTTTGATCGTACTCCAAATTCGACTACTTTGCTGCAGCACAGGCCGGTAATCACTCCACTTATAATGCGCATCACCTGTATCGTCGATACTCAATTTGGAGTGCATGAATGTCACCGGATAAGCACCTAGTGAAAAATTTCCTCTTGACAACACAAATCCTATTCCGCGGGATTACAACAGACTGGTAGAGCAGTCGCTTGTCTTGGGTGTGACAAAGTGCTTGGGGTGACTTCCTCAAGGTCTTCCTGCTGGATGTTCTTTTTTCCCCATTCTTGTGCAGGCGGCCCGTGTATCGAAGTCTCCTTACTGAGAGAAGAAAGGAAAAGTCCTCAAGGAAGATTATTGCGATGGTCAAGGCAAGATGGGCCTTTATAGTCTTAATATCGATGTTTGGCAGCATCTTATCTCCGCTACAAGCACAAACGACTACTGGCACTTGGACCAAGCAAACACAAGTGTACCTACCGCCTGGCAGGGATTCTCACGCCATGGCCTACGACGCCGAGAATGGTCAAGTAGTTTTGTTTGGAGGCAGCACCGGGAGTCCTACAAACGATACATGGGTTTGGGATGAGAGCAGGTGGATACAAAAGTACCCGCAACTGAGTCCCATTTCCAGGATAGGCCATGCAATGGTGTACGACAGACTGCGGAGGCAAGTGTTGCTGTTTGGGGGGATGGTATGGGGTGTCTATACTTCCACAATAACTCCCTTAGACGACACCTGGGCTTGG
>DATKMG010000082.1:0-4266 GCA_035541995.1 Terriglobia bacterium | reverse complement strand
TTGCCTCCCAGAATTCCGCCAGCAGTGGTTCGAATCTAAGGTACCGTCGCATGATACCATAGCCTGCAATTTGTCAACCCGACTTTGGCTCGCCTTCCTTCTGGCGGCGTTGGACGCAGAAAGACACTTCTGCTATTGTTTGCACTTAAGGAGAATGGCCAAATGATGGACCCTAACAATCAGCCTTCGCCCAACAAGGGGACTGCGATACTTGAGGGTAGCGCCTTCATGCAGGCCTGCCGCCGAATCCCTACCGGGTATACACCCATCTGGCTCATGCGTCAGGCAGGGCGGTACATGCCCGAATACCGGGAACTCCGGGCTCGGCATTCCTTTCTGGATCTTTGCAAAAACTCCGACTTGGCTGCAGAAGTGACTATCACCGCCGCCCATCGTCTGGGTGTGGATGCGGCTATTATCTTTGCGGACATCCTTCTCATTGTTGAGCCCTTGGGGTTCGGATTGCGCTTTGAGAAGAGTGATGGTCCTGTGATCGACGGGATGGTCCGCACACTCGAGGATGTGCGGCGTCTCCGCGAGGTTTACCCTGAGGATTCTCTGCATTTTGTTTTTGATGCGATCGCGAAGACCCGGGCGGGTTTACGTCCCGACATTCCCCTGATTGGGTTTTCTGCGGCGCCTTTCACGCTGGCATCTTACATAATAGAGGGAGGGGGATCGAAATCTTATCGTCATACTAAGGGACTCATGCACCGGGACCCGGGTGCCTGGCATGCCGTGATGGAGATTATCAGCCGTGGGCTCATTCGCTACCTCAATGGCCAGATTGCAGCGGGAGCACAAGCCGTGCAAATCTTCGACAGTTGGGCTGGTTGTTTGAGCCCCGACGACTACCTGGAATTTGCCCTCCCGCACACCCGAGAGGTCATTCGGGGAATCAAGGCAGGGGTGCCGGTCATCAATTTTTCTACCGGCACAAGCGGGTATTTGGAACTCCTGAGGGAGGCCGGAGGAGCTGTGATCGGGATTGATTGGCGCGTTGATTTGGCTCAAGCCTGGGACCGTCTGGGTCACGATGTGGGGATCATGGGAAATCTGGATCCGGCCGTTCTTCTTTCTGACCGGTCGATTGTGGTTAGCAAAGCCCGGGAACTGTTGCGAAAAGTGGAGGGAAGACCCGGGTATATTTTCAATTTAGGCCACGGTATCCTTCCGGAGACACCGGTTGATAATGTGATTGCTCTTGTGAACACCGTGCATGAATGGAGGGCTGGATGAAGCACGACGCAGTCCTCTTGATAGGCTTCGGAGGTCCGAATTCTGCGGAGGAAGTTAGACCATTCCTGGCCCAGGTATTGCGAGGGCGGGCAGTTCCTGCCGGTCGCATCGAGGAGGTGGCCCACCACTATGAAAAGATCGGTGGAAAGTCACCCTACAACGAGCTGACTTTCCGACAAGCCCGGGGACTGGAAAAGATTTTGAAAAGAGAAGGCCCTCCACTTCCGGTCTATGTTGGAATGAAGAATTGGAATCCCTTCTTCAGTGAAACCTTGGAGCAAATGATTCGAGACGGTGTAAAGCAAGCACTGGGCATCATTCTGGCTCCTCATCAGGGAGAAGCCAGCTGGGGCCGCTACCAAATGGCCTTAAGAGATGCCCGGGCGGAGGTCTCCTGCCGGCTTGGAGTAGAGCCCCCCCTCGTTGATTATTGTGAACCTTGGCATCTGCACCCCCTCTTCGTCGAAGCAGCAGCCGATAAGTGCCGTTGCAAGATGGATAAGATCATTTTTGCACGGAAGGATGCCATCAAGTTCTTCTTTACCGCCCACAGCGTCCCAACATCGCTCGCTCATCCTTATGTCGACCAAATCCTGGAAACCTGTCAGGCGGTGGCTGAAGAGGCGGGGATCTTGAAGTGGGAATTAGTCTACCAGAGTCGCAGCGGCAATCCTCTCGACCCATGGTTGGAGCCGGATGTATGTCAGGTCATCCGGCGGGCGGCCCAGACTGGCTGGAAGAATGTCGTACTAAACCCGATCGGATTCGTCTGCGATCATGTGGAAGTCCTCTATGACCTTGACCTGGAAGCCAGGCAAGTCGCCGAGGAATCGGGCTTGGCATATTACCGGATTTGCACCGTCAATGACCATCCCAGCTTCATTCGAATGCTGGCAGATGTCGTGCGGCACTCTCAAAGAGAGCCCGTTGGAGCTGCAAGTTGATGATCGCTGCCAAATGAGTACAAATGGGAAAACCGTACCCAAGATTGTGGTTGTCGGGGGAGGAATCTCCGGGTTAGCAGCAGCTCATCGCCTTCTTGAACAATCCCAGGCCCTCCAGGTCCGCCTGGATGTTCACCTCTTGGAGGGCGATTCTCGGCTGGGTGGAGTCATCCAGACTGTCGAACAAGACGGGCTTCTCCTGGAAGCTGGCCCTGACTCCTTCATTTCCGAGAAGCCCTGGGGGTTGGCTCTATGCCGTCGGATTGGGCTGGCTGGACGTTTGATTGGCACAGGGGAGACACATCGACGCAGTTTCATAGTTAGCCAGGGGAAACTGCTGCCAATCCCTGAAGGTTTTTATCTCTTAGCTCCTACGCAAATCTGGCCATTCATCAGCACTCCTATCTTCAGTTGGGCAGGCAAGTTGCGAATGGCGGCAGATCTCTTCCTGCCGCGAAGAGATGGGACTGAGGCGGCCGACGACGAGAGTCTGGCTAGCTTCGTGAGACGACGGCTGGGGCGGGAAGCGCTGGAACGAGTCGCGCAACCTCTGGTCAGCGGGATATATACCGCTAACCCGGAGGAGCTCAGTCTGCGTGCCACCATGCCGCGCTTTCTGGAAATGGAACTGCAATACCGGAGCATCATTCTCGGTATGCTTCGTCAACGTCGCAAGGCCCTCCAAGCCAAGCAGATCCATGCCAGCGGCCCCCGTTATGGCTTGTTTGTGTCGCTTGACCGCGGCATGGAAACTCTTGTCGACGAGCTTGAGGCCCGGTTGCCAAAGGAATCGATTCACCTCGACTGCAAAGTCGAGCGGTTGGAGTGGGAGACGACCAGAAAAAACTGGACCCTGCGTTTACGGAATGGCCCCGTCCTGACAGCCGATGCAGTGATTCTGACTTTGGCCGCTTACGAATCGGCGCGGATCATCGAAATGGAGAATCGCGAACTGGCCGATAACTTGAAGAAAATCCCGTATGCATCGACCGCCACTCTTAATCTGGCTTACCGTCAGCAGGACATCCCCCATCCCATGGACGGATTTGGTTTCGTAGTGCCATTCATCGAGGGACGCCAACTCCTGGCATGTACTTTTAGCCATATTAAGTTTGAGGGCCGGGCCCCGAAAGGTCTGGCCTTGTTGCGCGCCTTTGTGGGAGGAGCTCTACAGCCGGAAGCATTTGAGATGGAAGATGGGGAAATGCTCCGCGTTATCCGACACAACCTTCGAGAACTCCTAGGGATCAAGGAAGCCCCTATCCTTAGCCGGATCGAACGGCATCCGCAAGCCATGGCTCAATATCGTGTTGGCCATTTGGGGCTTGTCAAAAGAATAGAGAGTCTATCAACCGCTCACACCACCCTGCAGATTGCTGGAAACGGCATTACGGGCATCGGCATTCCCGATTGTATCCATCGCAGCGAAGTTTGCGCAGATCGGATTATCGAACATTTTCATCAACTGAAATCTTGCGGCCGATAGTTCGACGGTTAGCTTATTGAGAGTCGCAGAATGTAGTGACAACTCCTTGTCCCGAAGGGACAATGGATAGAATCCCGGGGTGACGCGAAAAGCGCGTCACCCCGGGATTCTCGTCCCCTCAAAAATCTGCACCCCTGCAGGGGTGGCGGAATGGGATTTCACTATATTCTGCGAATATCAGTAGTTGAGAGCGATACGATGGGGAGCAGGGAAGCATACCCGCTGCTGCCAACATGGGAGGAAGAAAATCATCGAAAGGATACCCCCCTCCCCCCCCCAGAAACGCGTTGGAGAAAAGCATCCGAAGCAAATTTGTTGGATTCCTATTTGTTGTAATGTTTGGCGTTGATCGCAGTGAAGTGGGCCCACTTCTCGGGAAGATCTTCCTGAGCAAAGATAGCGGAAACCGGGCAGGCCGGAACGCAAGCCCCGCAGTCGATGCATTCATCCGGCTCGATATACAACATCTCGGCTGCCGCAAACCCCTCCTCGTCTTTCTTAGGGTGAATGCAGTCCACCGGGCAAACGTCAACGCAGGCTGTATCCTTCGTGTTGATGCAAGGTTCGGCAATAATATAAGTCATGGCCAACTCCTTC
>DATKMG010000081.1:0-6344 GCA_035541995.1 Terriglobia bacterium | reverse complement strand
TCGGTTGCGAGATCGGTCGAAAGAATACCACGAAATGGGGAGGGATTCCACGTCCCGAATCAGGCTGTCCCTGGCGAATTGTTAATTTCTGACACAACCCATCCTTCTCTCACCTGTAATTCCTAATTCCCGAAGTGATCGATCCCATTAGCCGACTCGTTTATGCGCAGGACCGCCGTATTGTTTACCGACATATGGAGTTGACATCATATGTTCTGTATGCCATATCATTACCTTGAGCTGGAATGTTGAGATCGGCGATGACTTTGAGCCGGAGTTCGACGCGTTGCTCGAGGAGGTTCGCTGGTCGCTGAATTCCCCGACCGCGCGCCGGTCGTGTTGTCGGGCATCGCTGAAGATGATCCGCCGCTCAAGGCGGGCCGCAAAGACGCGCACGCGCGAACTTAGGGGTGCTTCCGTCATCAATTGTTGGTAGACCAGGTGCAATTCATTTGCGTGGTATAACTATTCATTCTTCACGCAAAGCGACAATTGGGTCTACCTGCATCGCGCGGCGGGCAGGCACATAGCCAGCCACGATCGCCGTGAGAAGCAGAAGGAGGGCGACCACTGCATACGTGGCAGGATCAGTCGCCGCGACGCCAAATAACACGCTGTTCAAAACACGTGACAATGCGAGGCCTCCCGCCACGCCGATCGAGAGGCCGATCAGGGTCAACTGGAGAACGTGTCCAACAACCCGTCTCAGAATATGAGAGGGCGTCGCGCCCAACGCCAAGCGTATTCCGATCTCTGGGACCTGTCGACTCACCAGGTAGGCAAGCACGCCGTAAAGCCCGACCGCGGCAAGTAGCAAGGCCAGTCCGGCAAACGCCGCCAGCAACGTGGTCTGGACCCGGCGTTGGAAGACTTCCTTGTCCAGGATCTCCTCCATGGTGGCCACATCGGTGATGGGCTGCTCCGGATCCAACGACCAGATAGCCTTTCGCACGGCGGAAACCACACTGTTTGGATCCACCAATGTGCGGATAGCAAGAGAACTCTGCATATATCTGGATTTTGCGACCACGTAGTATTCCGGATTGGGTGGCACGTCCAGGCCTTCTTGATGGATATCTCCCACCACACCCACCACCGAGAGCCGGAGATCGTCTCCAATCAGGATCTGCCGGCCTAGAGGATCCTGGTTGGGCCACAACGCACGTGCCAGAGTCTCGTTGACAACGGCCACCGACGGATCACCGGTCTGGTCACGTTCTTCAAGATAACGGCCACGAAGCAGGGGGATACCCATAGTGCGCATGTAGTCCGGGCTGGCAGACCGAAAATTAACTTGAAATGTCTCGTCTTGGCTGCGGCCTTCGACCCGGATTTGGTTAATGTCCCCTTTTACCATGATCGGGATGTGGTTGGTGAAGCCCACCGACGCTACCCCCGGGATGGCGTTTACTCGCTGCAGGATTTCCCTCTGGCGGGCTAAACTCTCTTGAGGACTAACATCCTTTTCAGCAGGCGGCATGCGTAGCGTAAGGATGTTCTTGGTCTGGAAGCCCACCTCGACTGCTCGCAGATGGGCAAACGTGCGGATCAGCAGTCCGGCCCCAATCAACAAAATGAAAGCCAGCGCAACCTCCGACGAGATCAGCAAAGCCCGCACCCGCGTCGAACCGGTGCCTGCGGCCAAAGTGCGGGCACCCTGTTTCAAGGAGTGGCTCAAGTCCAGTCTGCGAAATTGGAGCAGCGGGACCAGGCTGAATGCAAGAGTAGCCAAAGCGGAGATACCCAGCGTGTAGGCCAGCACACGCCAGTCTATGGTCAAGTCCTTCAAGCCAGTGACGGTCCCTGGGGCCAGGTGCGCCAGGAACCGGAAGGTTGAAGTTGCCAGCAGAATCCCGGAAACCCCTCCGACAGCGCAAAGCAACAGACTTTCGCAGAAAAACTCGCGCATCAAGTCGATGGTATTCGCTCCCAGTGCCAGCCGTACCGCGGCTTCTTTGCTACGGCCCGCGGCGCGGGAGAGCAGCAGGTTTGCCAGGTTCGAACAGGCGATCAACAACACAAAGACTACCGTAACCAACAAAATCAAGAGCACACGGCGGCTGGAGCCGACGAAGTGTTCGCGCAGCGGCGTTACAAACGCACCGACTTTGGCATTGGTCTCCGGATATTCTCGGGCCAGGTTCTGGCCGATGGCGACGATTTCCTGGTTGGCTTGCTCAAGAGTGATGCCAGGGCGAAGCCGGGCGGTCACCATCCAATTGTGCCGGTTGCGATCGACGAGACCTGCGGGGCTGTATTCGGTTCCAAATGGTGTCCAGATTTCGCTAATGGAATCTCCATACTCGGTTGGAATCTCCGTGCCGGGCGCTAGCACACCGACAATCAGGTATTTCTGATCGTTGAGTGTGATGGTCTTGCCAATGACGCCGGGATCGCCACCCAGACTCCGCTGCCAGAGGCCAAAGCTGAGAACCGCCACTTTGGCTGCACCGGGCTGATCCTCCTCCTCCAGAAAGACCCGGCCCAATAGCGGACGGATGCCAAGGGTTCGAAACAGGCTCGATGTCACCAGGCTGCCTTCGAGGACTTCGGGGCGTCCCGTTCCGGTCAACCTGTACGACCGGCTCTCAATGGCACCCATCTCCGAAAAGGATCGGCTGCGCGCTCGCCATTCCTGGTAATTGCCGGGAGCCACCGGACTGTCTTGCACGCCAAAGAAAGGCGCGCTTTCCCAAACCAGGGCCAGCCGCCCGGGATCGGCGTAGGGAAAAGGGCGCAATAGAACGGCATTGACTAAACTGAAGATGGCTGAGTTCGCGCCAAATCCCAAAGCCAATATCAAGATGGCAACAATGAAAAATCCCGGAGATTTCAGCAAATTTCGAACCGAGCATTTTAAGTCGCGCCATAATAACTCCATACATGCCTCCGGCGTAATATGCGTTTGCTTTCTCAAGAGTCTCTGGATGAGTATGCTCCCCGGAAACTGAGTCAAAAGAAATTAAGGAATTGCCGGGGAAAAAGAATTCCAGCATGCGGAAGAAACACTTACTGCTTCTCGTCACCCAGTTTTACTCCGGACTGAAACGGCAATTCATTTGCCAGAAATTTATATTAATAAACAGTTTGTTTTAAGATACTTATAGCGGAGCAGCTTTTTGGTGTCTCGCGCCACGTCCAGAATTGGGATTCTGCTGTCTCGATTTCGAAAAAGAACATCAGCCGGAGTTGCGCCATTTGACCGCCTGAGATGAGCTCAAGGATGATCGGGGAACAGAAGTTACGCTCCACATGAATTAATGAGATCGACAGACCTTTTGGCCGTTATCACTGGCGATCCCGCGGCCTCAACATGGGAGTTCGTGGTGGCGCCCAGCGGGATAGCAGTACGCTCGTCTGCCGCCAATTCCGTCATTGCGGGCATTGTGCCGGCACCTGTGTCCAGGTTTCCAGCCCGGATTGCCGAACCTGACAAGATGCAGAGCTTTCTTTCTGACGAAGACACTGACTACACGGGTGCAAAGCTCTACGAGAAAATTTATGTCCCTGGTGAGGCGAGTCACGTCATGTATCTGGCCCTCGGACTTGTGGAGGCAAGGAACCTGCACGCCTTATTCGACCGACCTTCTGATACAGCAATCCAGTTTTCCGCCCGGAGCCGGCTTAAGAGGAATTTGAAAGATTCAACACGGATGGAAGTCTCGATACCCGTCAGCAATAGGACTGTGCTTGTGACGCTGGTCCCGGAATACTTTACCAAGGTTCTCGGCTTGCCACGGTATGTCCCCTATGATGACACCTATCACAAGACGGCCCCTACTGGCTGGAATCATTGGCTGGCTTTTTTTAGACAGGTGACAGAGCAGGATATTGTCAACGCCACTGATTGGGTCGCGGCCAATCTGAAGGACTACGGTATGACACATATCCAATTGGATGACGGGTATGATCACGTAGAGCATCGCCATTGGAACAAGGACTGGGATCCTAAGAAAAGCGTCACGTATAAGATAGGACCGGATGGGGTACTTCATATCAGCTTCCTGGGCCAGAGAACTCCTGCGAATTGGAGCGTGACCTTTGACGGATCGAGATGACTCCATCGAAGAAAGGGCACAGATGAATACTGTTGAATCTCGATTGACTGATTCCAACGCAGATAAAACGTCAACAACCATTCAAGACATCCGATCCCAACCGGCAGTCTGGCAAAGCACGCTCGACACTCTCAACGAGAACGACCAATACCTTAGAGAATGTCTTCGCGGAATGGAAAAAGCCGAAGTGGTGTTGACCGGCTGCGGCACCTCGTATTACCTGCCGCTGACAGCGGCGTCCTTCTACACCCGCTTTGCCAGGGGAAGAGCCCGTGGAGTGCCGGCATCCGATATCATCACATTTCCTGAGACGGTGTTTGCTGCCGACCAAGACTATCTCCTGGTCGCAATTTCCCGGTCCGGCAAAACGCCCGAAACGATTGACGCCGCCCGATATGTCAAGGAAGTGCTAGGGGGAAGGACTTTGGCCCTGACCTGCACTCCCGAAAGTCTCTTGTCCCGAACGTGTGACCAGACGATTGTAGCTCCAGCTGCCGCGGAACAGGGCCGCTTCATGACCAGGTCCTACACCACCATGCTCCTGGTATGGCAAGTCCTTGTGGCACAAAAGACCGGCAATGATACCCTGGCACAGGAATTGTCGATGCTCCCCCAACACGCTGAGCGGATCTTGCGCGAGTTCGAACCTCAGCTGGAAGAACTGGCGCACGAAGGCCATTTCACGCAGTACATCTATCTAGGCCAGGGGCCATTCTACGGTTTGGCTGCGGAATCTATGCTTAAGATCAAAGAAATGGCCTGCACCTGCTCGGAGGCTTACCATAGTATGGAGTTGATGCATGGGCCCAAGTATGCTGTTGACGACAAAGCTCTGGTTACACTCTTGCTTTCTGATACGGCCAAGGAGCAGGAGATGCAGATGTTGCAGAAAGTCAAAGGATTGCGCGCCGCGACGAAAGTAATCTGCGAATCCGCTTCGACGGAAATATCCAGCACGGCAGACTACTTGATCGAACTGAGATCGGGATTGTCCGAGCACGCACGCCTGCCACTCTACATGCTGGTTACTCAACTCTACGGGTATCATCGCGCAGTTGCATTAGGGAAGAAAGTCGACTAAAGGGCCTCGAGACTGCACAAGCAGGAGCATCGAAGGCTGTGAAACCGCTCGACGTCGTCGTGGTCGGAGAACTGAACGCGGACCTGATCCTCATTGGCCTGCCCGGACTTCCCGCTTTAGGGGAGTTGAAGTTGGCCAGGGGGATGTGCCTCACGCTGGGGAGTGCCTCGGCCATATTTGCCAGCAATATCGCCAGGTTGGGGCTGAACGTTGGGTTTGTGGGGAAAGTGGGTGCTGATGAAATTGGCGAGTTCATTGTTCGAAGCCTCCAGCGAGAGCGGCTAGACGTATCCCACATTACGCGTGAGAACGCCGCCGCCACCGGCATCTGTGTATCTCTTTCCTTTCAGGGAGAATACGCGCAGGCCAGCTACCCCGGCCTGAGAGAGACCTTCACTTTGGCAGATGTGGACATGGACTTTGTGTTGAGTGCCCGACACCTTCACCTCTCGAGCTATTACCTTCAGAAGGGCATGACTGCCGGATGCCCTGAATTGTTTAGGAAAGCAAAAGAAGAAGGGCTTTCGACCTCCATGGATCCTGACACCGATCCTTCCGGCCGGTGGGACAAGTCGATCTACCGGGTGCTGGAGTACGTGGATGTGTTCCTTCCCAACGAAAGGGAAGCTCTCAAAATCTCTGGCCAATCAAACCTTGGGGCCGCTATGCAAGAGCTTGGGAAACGGGTCGGGATGGTGGTCATCAAGAGAGGAGGCAAAGGTGCGGTACTCCAAAAGCAGGATGTAACGCGGGCCTCCGGAGGATTCCCGGTTGAGGGAGTCGACACCACCGGGGCCGGCGATAGCTTCAATGCCGGCTTCTTGTTCCAATACCTGCAGGGTAGTTCGCTGGAAACCTGTCTGCGATGGGGAAATGCTTGTGGAGCCCTCTCGACCCAGGCTATGGGTGGAACCACGTCGTTTCCAGCCAGGGACCAAGTGGATCGATTTCTTGCCGAGAACCCCAGCACGATCATATGATCCAGGCAGTCCCGCTCTTTACGAGGTTTAGTGCAGCAGCATCGGCGCCGGCATCGAGCGGATGACCCTCCCTGCCCATGCTCAGGATTGCCACCATTCGTCGCTTTTGCCAAACTCGACGTTGGCCCCGTGGTCAACGATTGTCTGAATAGGGAATTGGGCAGCGATCTCGGCGAGGCCCCCATTATGATCTGAGTGGTAGTGTGTAATCACGAGATAATCAAT
>DATKMG010000080.1:0-9478 GCA_035541995.1 Terriglobia bacterium | reverse complement strand
CCATATTTTCTCCACCAACGTAACGCGATTTCTGCTCATTTAAGAACCAATCTGTATCCGACCCTTTCTATGACTTCTTCCTTGATGGACTTCTTGCCTTGCGGGATTCCTTTTTGGAGGACCTGCCGGATGGTGACCCAGCGGCAGGTTGCTCCGTAGAGTCCGGGGCCCGCACAGTCGTGGGCGGGGGCGCGGCCGTTCGCGGAGGCGGAACTGCAGTGGGGGTGTCGATGATCGGCGCACGGGAAGGAGTGGTGCCCGGAATTGAACCAAAAGATAGGGACAAAGTCGATAGTTGATCAGGATCGATTGGTGTTTCCGGAGTGGGCAGCCGCAAAACTGTCTGGAATTTTCCTGTCGAGTCAGGCTGTACCGTCACCTGTGTCTTAATCGAGAAGTCCATGCTGCGAATGGTTGTCGCTGCTCCCCCTTCTGCCTGCTGCCGTGCTTGCTGCTGGATAGAATCGAAAACCCCCTTCAATGAAGTAGCCAGATCGATCGTACTAGCCGTCGGCGGCGGCTGGGCCAATCCTGCGAGCCTCTTGTTGAGTTGGTCGATTGTTGCTTGCATGTTCGCATTGTCTTGGGTCAGGGAGGCATTTTGACTCTGCAAATTGGCAATGTTTGTCTGATTCTGGCTGATTGTGCCGTTCAGATTGTCAATTTGAGACTGTGTCTCGGTCAAGTGGGTTTGCAGGTCTGAGACTGCTTGAATAAACTGAGGTTTCTGGGCGTTAAACTGCTCGATATTTTGAATATTCTGGATACCCCGAATCACCGAGACAACTTTACCAATGTCGATGCTGGGCTTGAATGGCGGGACTTTGGCCACGGATCATCCTCTTATTATGGAGTGCTGATTATTCGCACCGATTTTGTTGCATCATCCACGGCAACTACGACTGGGGCAACAGCCCTGTTGGAAGGAGCGTATTGCAGCACGTACCAAAGGCGCCCAGCGGCGTTGAAGTTGACATCGAACTGAAGCTTGTTACCCGAGCCGTCTACGTCAGCAGGCACAGTATTCCCTTGACCATCCTTGGTGGTAACGAATTGGGCGGCGCTGGCAAGGGCAGCGTTTTGAACTTCGAGTGGCGTCATGGCCGGCTGGATCGTGACTGGGTCGTTGGGGCGGGGCGGCGTCACAGGAACGATGGAAAGTGTAATTGTGCTGGAAGCTTGTGCATCATAATCGAACTGGGTTTGATAGGATGCACTGACGGGTTGAAGCTGCAAACGCAAAGGGGATGCGCTGATCGCCATGGGTAGGGCCACAGCTCCCGCCCTCATCGTTGGAGGCGCGCTATCCTGGGTAACACTCAAGGCAATTTTCAGTTGCAGGTCGACTCGAGGAAACTGATACCAGGTGGCCTGCAGCCCGTAGCGGGAAAGGATCGGATCTGTGTCGAGCGCTTCCTGGGTTGCGATAGAATTCGCATCGAGCTGCTTTTGAGCCTCAGCAATTCCTGTGCCGAGTGCGATGATGACACTCTCGATCGGAGCAGAAAAAACCTCAACTACGTTTGTAAGCGGGTCAGCCATATTTCCTCATTCCGAAGGATTAACATCACGGTATCTGGTTGGCAATTGGTTACGAGGCTCCTGCTTTCGAGCCGGAGCACTCAAGGTGTTACCGTTACCGTTGGGCTCGGCCCCAGGGCATTAACTGTGATCGTTGAGGGGACAAGCCGGGACGGAGCCGGAATCGGCTTCATGACTACTGTAATACTACTGGAGGCATCAGCCGAGTAAGAATAAGTATTCTGAGTTTTGAAATTCACACTTGAACCGTAGAGCAGGAAAATCGGCCGACGCGTGCCTTCATCATCTTCCTCCTGGGCCTCGCGAATCTGAACCGACATCTTGAGTGCGATCGTGGCTTCGGTGAATTGATAGAAGGAAGGCACGATGCCCGCCTGTAGGGCGCTCATGGCCACTGGAGCGGCGGCACTTGCCATCACCCTCGCCCCTGTTATTTCCACTGGAGCTTGGCCGGAAACCTGTACCTGGAAGGGTGACGGAGTAATAACCTCCGTCACCTCAGGAATCAGATCGACCATGGTATTGGAGAGTGCAATCAGTGTCTGGATCGATGCCAAGTCGAGGGCGCGTTGCCCGTCCGCAATCCCCTGAGCAACATTGGTGATAAGCTGGCTGATAGGAACTTCCGCCAACTCAGCGCCGACTTGAGCTATGGTAGTAGGCATATCCCTTTCCTCATTCTCTTTAGGTCATAGTAATCTGCGGTGGGGTGACCAATGCATTCACGGTAATGAACTTGGGCAGTACCCGCGATGGGGCCGCCACGGGTTTTAGCGTGGTCTTCAGCGTACTAGCTCCCTGAGCCTCATACGAATATTTATTGGACGTCGTGACATTCACGTGAGAGGCGAAGTGAGTTGTGTTGGTGATCTTACCGCTGGGACCGCCAAAGAAGCTGGAAATCCCTCCTCCGAAGCCCATCTCCGCGGTGAGGGTGTCGTCAAACGAGAAGCCTGCGTCGACAGAGACTTCTGTGTTGACAGTCGCCTTGATGGAGATGACGACTTGAATATCAGTTTCTGTAAACTGATAAAAGGTAGGTACCAGGCCCGCCTGAAGTAGCGTCATCTGGACCGGGTCCCCGACCGTACTGGACACGTCCACACCCGTCACCGTGATGGCTCCCTGGTTGGTGATAACCAACTTCGGGACAGGCTCCAGCACTTCGGTAACATCTGGAATAAAGTCAAACTTAGTGTGGGCAAGCACCTTCAGTGTGCCGAGCGACGCCATGTCGAGTTTGACCTGACTGTCTGCAATCGCACTGGCCATACTTAAGATCATATCTCCAAATGGGACATCCAGTAACTCGTGACCTATGTTGATACCCATGCACTCCCCCTTTTAGTTAGCGTGTTGTTTAGTGAAGTATACCAACCCCCTACCGTTTCATGGAGCCTCTCTATTGTTCAGGGTTGCGATGTGAGACCCCTCGGTATTGTCTCGGTTAGCGCCAGGCATTCCGGTGGATCCTGCATCACGAACCACTGTGATCTGCAACTGCTTACTCAGGTTTTCTGCAAATACGCGCTGGAGCCGGTCTGCAGCCCAGCCGCGCTGGTTCAAGGTAACCGGTCCGACCATTGCAACTCTGGAATGAGCGGCTAGTCGCGTGGTCTTGGCGTCGTCGATAGCCACGATCGGACCATTTCGCGTAACCATCAAAATCAGCCCTCCCAGTGCTCGCACATGCCGTTGGACGTCACGCGAAGAGTCCTGGGAAAATTCCCCCTTCAGCACCACAAAATACATTTGAATTGCCACGGATGTTACCTCACAGCCGCCACGGCAGCAGCAGTCTGCTGCCTGGCATGGAGCTGACGCAGCCAAAAAGCCAAATCTTCTTCGTCCGGAGAATACCGACGCCGGCACGCAAGTTGAGCCAGAGTTGACACCCCCTGCATGAGCGCCGCATCGGTCAACAAAGCACGAGCCATTTGAAGGCCGTGGCATTGATCTTCGGTAACTAAATCCGGCCACAAGCATCGCTGCGCTTCAGCTTGTCTGGTGCCGACACCGGGTACCCCGAAGAGAGCTGCGTCAATCAGGAGTTCACTCGCCATGCCGCCACCCACGTTCAGCAATAGGATCGATTGTGCCAGGTCAAATCGTCCTTCCTCGAGACATTCCATGTGCCGGTATTCCAGGTCCTTGATCTCGAGGTTCTCAGGGTTGTGCTCCATCTCTGGCCGTGACCGTGACCGGAGGGGAACCCAGCCGTTAAGAATTGGAAAAATGCGCTTCAATTCCAGAAATAATGCCACATCGGTGGGCGCAACGCACACGTATCCTGCAGTACGGGGAACACGCACTCGTTCGACTTCGCAGGGTTTTGGAATGACAGGAATCCGTACGTCGGAGACTTGCTGGGCGTCCGCCCTGATTGACACTTCCGCACGACCCAACTGCCGCTCTACAAACTTCACCGAAACTGACGCGCCTAATGCCTTCGGCATAAGCTGAGGCAGCAACCGCTCCAAGGACTCGACTTTCTGCACGGGAAGTCGAGTGATCCGTCGCTTCGACTGGGCCAGGGAACGCAGGATCAGATCCCATTGGTCGATTATAGAGCTCCATCCGTACTTCAAAGCAAACTCCCGCGATTGCGCTGAACGTTCGCAAAGGAGTCCGCGGTCATCATAGAACCGCGCCAACTTGGCCACCGCGTCATCCACATCGATGAGACCGCGGCGGATTGCAAACTCATTCTCAGTCCACGCGGCAATCTTAATGGCTTCTCCGTGCCCTTCCACCAGCTCCCGGCTAGCGGTGTAAGCCCCTGCCAACGGGACCGCACCAGCAGCGGCAGCCTGAAGTGTCGGCAACCCGAAACCCTCACCGCTGGAAGCCAGCAGATGAACGTCAGCGGCCCGATAATAGGCAGCCAGTTCGTCGAGAGGAAGGCCGCCCCCTCTTTTCATCGTCCAGCCAGGAGTAAAGTGAACCCTTGACTCAATTCCCAGGTATCGCAAGTCGGCACGAACGTCGTAGGAATAAACGCCGGACTGGGTGAATTCATCATTGGGGTCGGTGTGTAAATGCAGTAATGCGTCAGGACGGTCCGCCGAAAACTTTGCGAAGATGTCAAGCAGGCGGGGCAGCATCTTCCTCGGTTGATTGCGACTATCCGACAAGATCACAAACTTTCCAGTTGCACCTATGAGGGCCTTTGCCGCCTCGCGATCAGGAGGCGGACAAAATATATCGAGGTCTACGCCGTGGGGAATGTATTGAGACGAAATGCCGCACTTCGCAACGATGCGCTGTCCGTACCGACTCATGGCAACGGGAACATCAACTTCGCTGAGCAGATCAATCCAGCTGGGAGGAAGTCGTTCTCCCTCCATGTCACCGTCAATCGGGAAGTAAAGAATCCATGGCGTGTCGGTCAATTCCATCTGACGCCGCACATGCGGAGCACAGAAATAAGAGAGCCACCACACGTCTCCCAGCGCGATCACCACTTCCGGGCGGTGACGCACAAGGAATGGATATAGCGCGTCACTTCCTAAGGGGTTTCGCCCCATCGGATAAACCTTGCATCCGTTCCAATCACAAGGCTCGTGCGCCTGCCATCCCAGAATGCTCAGCTTGTGACCCTTGCGCGCCAAACCCTTGCACACATAGTTAGTCACGTTCCCAAATCCCGAAGGAGTGTCCGGACTGTCCGATATCCACAGTACGTGCATGGTCACCCAGGCAGAAAGTTAGCACTTTGTTAGAAGATCGAGTGTTGCGGGTAACAATACCAGCCCAGAAAAATAAGTCAAGTTAAAAAATCCAGATCCAGATAGGGTGATGGGTCAGAAGGTGTGAGAAATTTCGCAATTTCAGGAAAACGCCGCGTGAAAGCACACGGCCTCCAATAAAATCCAAAGGCATACCGATGCGATAAAGGCCATGTGCCCACACCGGGCGCTGGCTTTGGAGGGGGTGCTCATTATAGGGATCGATGCCTGGAGTGTCGGTATTTCAGAAGGCGCGATTGTGGCAGACACAGGGTATGGAAGAGTCGCGACTGCAGAGTTTACAACGGATCGAGGGCTGCCACCTGGACCTGATGTCCCTTCAGCACTTTTCTAACCTCATTTAAGATTCCGATCACTGCGGGATTGTCTCCGTGGACGCACATCGTGTCGGCTGCCACTGAGATTTCTCCGCTTTGAAGGCATACAACTTTCGCACCCTGAGCGAGCCTTAAAGCCTGAAAAGCCGCCCTGGTGGGGTTCGTAATTAGGGCCCCGGGTGTGCTTCGTGGCGCCAGGGTTCCGTCCTTCAGGTAAGCTCTGTCCACAAAGGCTTCTCGCGCGAATGGCACGCCTTCCTCTTCGGCTGCCTGAATTGAAAGAGACCCAGACAACCCAAACAAGATGAGACGCGGAGAGACTCTCTTGACTGCACGTGCGATCACTCTTGCAAACTCCAGATTGCGGGCGGCCTCATTGTAGAGCCAGCCATGAGGCTTGACATGCCGGAGCACAGCCCCATGGGCGCGAGCCATCGCTTCAACCGCACCAATCTGATAAATGAGGAAACTCTCAATCTCTTCTGGCGCCAGATCCATTCGTCTTCGGCCGAATCCAACTAAATCCGGAGTCCCAGGATGGGCGCCGATCGAGACATGATGGCGAATTGCCAATTCCACCGAGCGCCGCATTATCGCAGGATCCCCCGCATGGAAACCACAGGCGATGTTGGCCGATGTGATGAGGGGAAAGATCCTTTCGTCTTGTCCAACCTCATAAACCCCGAACCCTTCGCCGAGGTCGCAATTGACGTCAATCCGCAGCATGACTTGTCCAGGGACTACGCTTTCGACTTCTCTTCTAGTGTACAGCGGAGAATAGCCAGCACGGCCTTATCTTTGTCACGAGCAGTCTCTTCCTTCACCTTGATCAATGTTTCGAGATCAAGAAGATGAATCGTGAGACTACTCCCGACAACCATCTGAATCGTGTGCTCCAGCAGTTCATCGTATCCGCGATTCTTCCCGATTGCACCGAGGAGGTCCAGGGGACCAGCGGCAGTCATGAGCAGTTGATGGCCTGGAGATGACAAATGCGATGCTCCGGGTCTCATCTTCGGCCCCCCTCTACCTCGATAAAAGGCTTCCAGATTTTCCAAAGCTACCATTAGCCGGTCGATGTTGTTCGGCGCCCGCGAATGAACCAGATCCAGATCAAAAGTGGAAATTGGTGCGCCATGTAGAACGGCGCAAACGCCGCCAACCACGATGAAATCCACTTTATAAGTTACCAGGGTTTTGAGGAGTGCCAGGAAATCAGACTTCGGTCTCGTCACCACGTAACTCCATGATCGACCGTACGTTCTCCTGTAGAGTTTGAAGGCGCTCAGCCGGGGTCAGGGATAGCATCCATCGGATCAGCGTCAGATCGACTCCGTCTTCGCTGTAAGTTGGTTGTTCTTCAATCAAAGGCGACGGCAATTCACTTCCGCCTTGTGATTCATCCTCCCTCATTCATCTCCTTTCTAAAATCGACTACGGGGGATTTCGGGCCGTTCTGACACCACCTAGATTCCTGGTGTAGTCCTCGATCCCGCTATACAGGGCTTGGGCAATTCGCTGCCGGTAGACCGGGGTCTTCAGAAGCTTTTCGTCCGAGGGGTTACTTAGGAAAGATAACTCAGTCAGGATGGAAGGCATGTGGGCTCCAATCAAGACTATGAAGGGGGCTTGTTTAACGCCTCTATCCCCATTTCGTGGTGCTGCCTTCTGGACTTGTTTGAGGATGGCTTTCTGGACAACCTGGGCGAATTCCCGCGATTCACCGATTTTCTCTTTTAAGGCGATTTTCCTGACGAGGTCTTGAAGCTCAAAGATCGTCTTCTGCGAGGTCGCATTCTCGCGGGAAGCAATCTCTTCATTATCCGGAGAGGACGTGAAGTCCAGGAAAAAGGTCTCAATGCCTCGCACCGTTTTGTCCCGACTGGAATTTGCATGAATCGAAATAAAGAGATCAGCTTGGTTTTCATTGGCGATTTCAGTTCGGCGTTCCAGCGGCACGAAGGTATCGTCGGTCCGTGTCAGAACCACCTCCCCGTCCAGGCGGTCCTCGATCAGGGTTTTCAGCTTGAGGGCAATGTCCAAAACGAGATCCTTCTCCATCAGGCCGGAAGGCCCGACCGTCCCATTATCATGGCCTCCGTGGCCCGGGTCGATCACAATGCGTCCTATTTTCAGTCCGAGAGTCCGAATCAAAGAACGAGTCCCGTCGCTGTTGGGGACAGGCAACGGGGAAGAGGCAGCCTCCTCAACCTTATCTTTGCCAGCGCCAAGAGAAGACTTGGGGGTCTTCATAGCAGAATTTTGACTCGAGGCCACGACCTCTCCTTTGGATCCTTTTGGAGATCGGACCGGCGTGGCTTCTGCCGATTCAGATTTACTCTCCAGCGTCTTCTTGGGGCTAACGGCTTTTTCTGCCAACTTGGTTTCGGAAGGCTCGGGCTTCCGATCATATTTTGAAGCCAACTTCAGCTCATCAGGCAGTGGAGTTCCCCCTGTCTTGAATGTCCCACTAATTGGCGGCACCGAAAGGTGGTTGGCAAGCCTCGGTGAGGGTTCTTGTCGAATATCCATGACTATCCTAAAGGGGTCTTCCAGACGGAAAACATCGTGTTCCTTAACGGCCTCCCCGACCACCACAAGACGGGCAATGTCATTCCTGGGCTGACCCAGGCGAATTTTCTCGATGATTCCCCCCGGCTTATAGCTCCGGCCCATCAGATGGGGAGGGAGCAAGGCATTCTCGATGTCTAGAACCGTACGATTGGGCCCGTCTAAGTGGTTCTCAGTGAAGGTGGTCCTGTGGTCCAAGGCCACCACGATGCGAATGTACCCGTCAGCACTCCAGTATCGAACATCCTTGACCAAAGCGATCAGGTTTGGCCCACGCGCCGAACCCTGTTGTTGATGAGAACCAGAACCAGTTACGGATGAGGCCTTGCGTTCGTCGCCAACCTCGTATTTCGCATTCTGTCGCGCTTGTCTCGATTGGGTCCGCAAATCTTCAAGCCGTGCCCGGGCGTTACGTGCTCGTTTGGAGTGGGGATATTTTTCCAGGAACTCTCGAAAGGCCTGTTCCGCGGATTTTGCATCATTCAAGTCGGCGAAGTAAATCTCCGCAGTCGCAAAGGTTGCAGCAGGGCAATATGGGCTTCCAGGATATTCCTGGACCAGAAAATCGTAGGCTTTGATGGCCCTCTGGAAATATTTGGGGTCTTTGAAGTCGCTCCCCATCATCTGGTAAAGTTCCCCTACAGCAAAGAGCGCATCATTGCTTTTGGAGAATGCCGGACTGGCAGAATAGACCGACCGGTACTTTTCAATAGCTCGCGAGTATTCGGAAATCGTACGTAGGCGGGGAGGCTTACTCTCAAGCTTTGTCCTCATTGTGGTTGCAGCGTCGAAGCAATCCTGAGCGAGTTGACGGTCAGGAATAAGTTCCCCTCTTCCCGCTTCAGCCATCGTGAAAGAGGGGATGAGAATGACTAACGCCAATTGCCAAATGAAGGAGCAGGAGAGAAAAGATCTAAAGGAGCTTTGGCTGGCTAGGTAGACGCCTGCAGGACTGTCAAACTGCCTAAGTTGTGGGAATTGCATTTGCATCAGAGGCCCAGCGATCGTCGACCCCTGTACCCTAATCAATTATCGATAGGCCGACTCCAGGTTGGAGTAAACCACATGCCCGGCTTCGTCGAGGTAACGGACAATAGTACCTTCCGGTCCAACCTTTGCGGTCTCAAATGGGGTCTTCTTCCCGTAAAGGGCCGTGATCTTTCGCACATAGTCCCGCGTCTCCCTGTAAGGCGGGACACCGCCGAATTTCAAGACGGCCTTTTCACCGGCGTTGTAAGCTGCCAGAACATTCGGAAGATTGTTAGGAAACATCTCCATCAAGAATTTCAGAAATTTGAT
>DATKMG010000079.1:0-5364 GCA_035541995.1 Terriglobia bacterium | reverse complement strand
AACCCCACCCGTCCCAATTCTGGACGGGTTATTTCTCCACTCCGGTGAGCACAATTCCTTGAACGAAGAAACGTTGGGCAATAACGAACAGGAGCAGCGGGAAGATCAACGTCAACAGCGAACCGGCCTGGATCAACTCCGGCCGTGAGCCGAAGATGCCGTTAAACCGGGCCAGGGCAACAGACACCGGCTGCAGATCCATCCTGCTGGAAAGATAGATGAGCGGATTGAAGTAGTCGTTCCAGGCCCAGACGATATGGAACACGATCACCGCGACGATGACCGGATAGGACTGGGGGATGATTACTGACCATAGCACCCGAAGCGGACTGGCACCATCGATCATGGCCGCCTCGTCCAGTTCCCGGGGCAGGGTCATGAAATACTGCCGGAGCAGGAAGGTGTCGTAGGCATTGGCAAAGAAGGAGGGGACAATCAGTGGCCACCACGTTCCCACCCAGCCGATTCTGGTGAAGAACGTGAAGGTCGGGATGATGGTAACGGTGCTGGGCAGGAAGATGACTGAGAGTAGGACGATGAAGAGCACATCGCGGCCGGGGAATCGAAAGCGGGAGAACCCATAGGCCACGGGGATACATGAAACCAGGACGCCGATCGTGGTCGTAAACGCATAGAAGAAAGTGTTCCAAAGCACACGCGGATAATTCACGTCTTTCCACATTTCTACATAATTGCTCCACTGAGGCGCAGGGATCCAGGTGCGGGGAAGAGATTGGTAGTAGCCGGTCCAAACGATGGGATCGGCCGTGGGGTTTGCCGGGTCCATGAAAATACTGCTCTTTTGATAACCCTTGAGCAGGGCAAGTTGCCTGGTTGTGCCGTTCGGAAGCGGAACCTTGTATATCTCCAGGGTCTGCCCGGCGAAATCGTTCATGTTGATGACCTGGTTGACCACGAAACCGGATTTGTTGACCTTGAAGGTATAGGTCTTCTTATTCTCACCCTTATAGACATAGGTGGTGTACTTCGCCGGCCAGATGGGCGCACCAGTCGTCGCCACCTGGGTTTGATTTTTCAGCGACGTGAAAATCATATAGAGGAATGGCATCAGAAACAATGCCAGGATAACCGTTGTAAAAGCGGTGACGGCCGCGGGTGTACCGACCTTCTTGAACTGTGTCCAGGTTCGGGCACCGCGCGGAGTGCGAGTATTCGCCTGCAAGACAGATGTTGTACTCATGCCAACCTCCCTCATTGCCTTTCGCCTGCGTAGTAGACCCAGAAGCGTGCAGTTGCGAATAGGATCAGGGTCACAATAAGAATGATGAGAAATAGGAACCAGGCCAGAGTCGAGCCGTAGGACATGTTCTGGTAGACGAAAAATGTCAGATAGAGATACAGGTTATAGAACATCGTCAGTCCGCCCGGGAAGCCGGAAGTGTTGCCCGTGTTCAATGCCAATGGCACCAGGAAGTACTGGAACAGGGCGACAATGCTCAAGATCAGGTTATAGAACACTACGGGAGAGATCATCGGGAATGTTACATACCAGAAGCGGGCCAGGCCGCCGGCGCCATCCACCTTGGCAGCATCATAGAGATCCGTAGGCACGGCCTGCATGCCGGCGAGCATGGTCAGCATCGCATTGCCGATGCCCCAAATCCCCAAAATGACATAGGCCGGATAGACCCAGTTCACGTCGAAGATCCAGCCGGGGAGACTCTCCCTTGGCACCCCAAGCTGAAGCAGTATCAAGTTGACCCAACCAAACTGCGGGTTCAATACACCTGCCCAGAGGAATATGCTGGCAATGAACGGCACGATATAGGGCATATAGAACATCGCCCGGAAAAAGGTGTGCCCCTTGAGTGCCTTGCTGTTTACAAGCAATGCAATACCCATGGGCAGCAAAATGCTGATGGGCACCGCAATCAACCCGTATCGGACGGTCACCCAAAAGGAACCAGGCGTTGAATCGGGCCGCACATTCCAGACTTGGGGATCTTTTAGCATGTCAATGTAGTTCTTGAAGCCCACGAACTTGGACGCGTCAAAGGGATTGTCCAACAGTTTGAGGTTCATGAACGAGAAGGCCAGTGTAATCAGCATGGGCAGGAGCGTAAACGCGAGAAAGCCGATGATCCATGGAGATATAAAGAGCAAACCATTACGGGCCTCGCGACGCGCCAGTGGCCCCATCGTGCGAAGCGACTGGTCTGGTGTTGCCTTCGGAAGTCTGGTCGGGAACTGCATAGTCGAAACTCCTGGAGAGATGAGTGGATCGCGATTTCGTTACTTGAAGAACGGATGTTATTATATCAGTGGCATTTAGCCGTTTAATTCATACGCTCAGGGTGAAAGAATTATCGCGGGTCTTGGAACAGGCGGGCCAGCCAGGCTGGCCCGCCTTGGATTCGTGCAAACGCTCGATTACTGTTGTGAACTAAAGATAGTCTGCATGTCGCTCTGGAAGGTTGCCTCTTCCTTTGCCAGGTCAATCGGGCTCGTGAGGATCAGGGCATAGAAGGTCCTGGTGCGGTCAAAGGCCTTGATGAAATTGGGCATGTACGCTTCCGCACTCGGTGAATCGGGGTAGTTCAGACCGGCAATGATCGTATCCCAGTTCTGAACCTGCGGGAAGGTGACCTTCTCCGCCGCGAGCCAGGCAGCTTGATCGGCAGTGCGGGCTGGGAGAGCGCCGTAGGGAGCGGGCTGATCCTTGGAACCGATGATCAGCTTCGTTACTCCAGTGGTCTCGAGATAGTACATGGCATCGAAGGCTTCCTGAGGGTGCTTGGTGCTCTTCAGGATGCGGAATGTATCGGCATCGATACGGCCGCCGACCTTGCCGTTGTAGCTCGGCATGGTTCCGATATCCCAGGTGGCGGGGGACTTGTCACTGCCATCCGTGGTGACATGGCTCATGCAGCAGGTGTACCAGATCGGGTTATCGATCATGGCAACGTGGTTGCCGTCGAACGGGTTGCCGCCGTTGTTGAGGCTTTGCTGGTAATTCTGATTGGGGATGAAGGGCTGGTTGCCCCAGATACCATCGTATGTCCACTGCCAGGCAGCTTTCCACGCATCCGGGATCTGAGCGGTCTTGCCATCCGCGGCCACCAGCGAACCGGCTTGCCAGAAGGCGCCGACGTAGTTCACGCTGTTCTCGAAGCCCCAGGTGAAGCCGTAATTCACAATGTTGTTCTTGTCGAAGCCGGATTCAGTAGCATTCTTGCCGGCCTTGTCGGTTGTGAGGGCTTCGCTGACTTTGGCGACCGTGTCCCAGGTCCAATCGACCATCGAGCCGTCGGGCATCTTGTACTTATCGCCGTATTTAGCTGGAGGATAATTGTAACCGGCAGCATCGAAGATCGCCTTGTTATAGAAGATGGCCGAAGGATACACTGCGAACGGCAGACCGACGTCGCCTTCCGAGGTTTCGAACCACTTGACCAAGGCAGGGTTGAACACGGATGTATCAACCTTGGAAATGTACTGCTTCAGGTCAAGCCATTGCCCATGGAAGGCATTGGAACCGGCCCAGCCAACCGGACCGACGATATCGGGTCCGTTGCCGGAGGCGATTTCGGTGGCCAAAGCATCATTCGCGGAGTTGTTGGGGACGATCTCCAGAATCAACTGGATCTTGCTCTGGGAGGCGTTGAAGTCATCTACAACTTGCTGCTCAACGGGGATCTGCACCGCATTGGTTCCCGTCCCAAGGCCCACGAACCAGCGTACGCAGGTCTTGCCTGCCTGGCATGCGGCGATCGGGAATGGGGTTGTGGTTGCAGTCGCCGGTGCGACGGTGGGTGTCGCTGTGGCGCCGGGCGCCTGGGTCGCGGCCGGGGCTGCTGGAGCCTGGGTATCGGTTGCAACGGGTGCTGCCGTAGGCGCTGGAGCAGCAGCGCCACCGCACGCCGCGAGGATCATGGAAGCAACGATGATCAACGCGGTCAAAAGAAACAGGTTTTTCTTCATGGTGAATTTTCTCCTCATCAAATTTTTCTGAATTAGGATTTAGATTTTGAACAGTCGGACATTGAGTCAATAGGGAAGGAAACTTTCTGCTTCTAATCCACCTCCTCGTCTGATTATTTCAAACTTGCATCCGGACACCCACACGAATGTCGAAAAATGATATCGGTGGGGAGCAAAGTGACGGGATCAACGGGCGATCCCTCGAGTAATGCAAAGATATTCTCGCCCGCCGCTTTTCCAACCAATTCAGTCGGTGCGCGTACGGTGGTGAGAGGCGGGTTCAAAAAGGAGGATGATTTCTGGTCGTCAAAGCCGGCCACTGACACTTCTTCCGGCACTCGAATCCCCGCATCTTTGAGGGCGATCAATGCACCGATTGCCGCATCATCATCACCGGCGAAAACCGCATCGAAGTCCGGATGATCGGATGTAATGAACTCCCGCATTGCGGATTCGGCTATGTCACGCTCAAAACCTCCCTGCAGGACCAAATGAGGGTCGATTTCCAAGTCATGTGCCTGTAAAGAGGCGTGGAACCCCGCCTCACGCCAGCGTGAATCCTCCTGATCATCGGGGCCTTGCATAAACACAATGTTGCGCCGCCCGTGGACTTCGATCAGATGATCGGTCAATCTGCGAGTCGCATCACGATTTTCAACCGTCACGTATGGAATGGGTAAATCGGCTGGAGGGGTGCGATGGATTAAAACGATGGGGAATTTTTTTTCGTAAAATTTCCGAAGTTGATTGTCGCTCAAGCTGTTTGCAAATGCGAGCAGCCCGTCACTGTTATGAATTCCGATGGGGGTCTGATCGCTATCTCCATCTGTTATGTGGTTATATGTGGCAACGATCAGGTTGTACCCTTTTTTGCGGACCACTGTTTCGATCCCGCTGAGGAGCGGTCCGAAAAAGTCGTTGTGCATATTTGTTAGTAACAGTCCGATGTCCCGGGTTTTTCGGCTGGCGAGGTGGCGTGCGGCTGCGTGCGGAACATAGTTGAGCTCAAGCATGACCTTTTCGATTCGTTCGACGACCGCAGGGGATATGGCCGCATTTTGATTGATATAGCGGCTGACCGTCGCAACAGACACCTCAGCCTTTTGCGCCACATCCCGGATAGTGATCGAACTTGATCTTTTGGTCATGGATTTGTAACCGGTTACTGTAACCGGTTACATTATTTCATACTTTATACCCTTGTGTCAATATACGTTTCCCTTAAAAATTTCTGTTAGTAACGACCCACGGAACAGATTTTATCCAGCCATGTCTATTAACGTTAACAAAAATGGTCATCTGGCTATCTTTTGGACAAGCTATTTGTGAGTGAACCTCAAGCGCTTCATTCGTGCACCCTTTGTAATTCCTGTATTAGTCCTGTATTAGTCCTGTATTGATCCTGTATTCATCCTGTATTCA
>DATKMG010000078.1:0-3474 GCA_035541995.1 Terriglobia bacterium | reverse complement strand
ACAGCTGTAGGGTGCGTGATCTTGTCAAGTACATTTCTAGCAGAAATTAGAATTAACTCCCGATCAGAAAGAGCGTGGCCATGAACAAAATGACGATTCGTGATTTGAAGTTGAAGGGCAAACGGGTTTTCATCCGGGTTGATTTTAATGTGCCTCTGAACGAGGAAGGGCGGATTACCAACGACGCTCGGATTCAAGCAAGCCTGCCGACCATTCAATATGCCATCAAGCAGGGTGCCCGTGTGATTTTGGCTTCCCATCTGGGTCGGCCAAAAGGCAAAGTGAATCCTAAGATGAGTCTTAAGCCGGTCGCTGAAGCCTTGGAGAAGCTTTTGAAGCAGAAAGTAATTATGGCCCCCGATTGCGTGGGAGAGGCCGTTCTCAGTTTGGCGAAGAGCCTCCAGGATGGTGATGTGATGCTCTTGGAGAACTTGCGGTTTCATTCTGAAGAAGAAGCTAATGATCCGGAGTTCTCCAAGCAGTTGGCGGCCCTCTGCGACACTTACGTCAATGACGCATTTGGGACAGCCCACCGCGCCCATGCCTCAACAGTCGGTATGATCAAATTCGTTGGGGAAGCGGCATCCGGCTTTTTGATGGAAAAGGAGTTGAATTATCTGGGCAAGGCAGTCTCCAACCCTGACCATCCGTACGTGGCCATCTTGGGAGGGGCCAAAGTCTCCGACAAAATCGAAATCATTGAGAATCTACTCAAAGTAGTGGATGCGCTCTTGATTGGAGGAGGGATGGCCTACACTTTTTTGCAAGCAGAGGAATTCGAAGTGGGCAAGTCTCTGGTTGAAACCGACAAGATTCCTCTCGCCAAGTCCCTGCTGAAAAAGGCCGCAGAGCGGAACGTGAAGCTGATCCTTCCCGTGGACCATATGGTTACTACCAAGATCGACGCGTCCGCCCCCACTCGGATTACCTCAATTCAGGAGACCCCGATCGACTGGATGGGTGTAGATGTGGGACCGGAGACGATTAAACGGTTTAAGGCTCAAATTGCAGAAGCTAAGACCATCCTTTGGAACGGGCCATTGGGAGTCTTCGAGGTAGATCAATTCGCCCAGGGAACCATGGCCATTGCCAGAGCTGTGGCGGAAAGCTCGGCGACAACTATTATCGGTGGAGGGGATTCCATAGCGGCAGTTACTAAAGCAGGAGTCGCCGACCGAATCAGTCACATTTCCACAGGCGGGGGTGCTTCGCTGGAGTTTCTGAGTGGGCAGGAACTTCCGGGAGTGGCTGCACTGAGCTGAAAATGTTCCTTTAAGTCGCCCGACGGAAAATGGCTGAAAGGCGTAAGGAGAATGCTCTGGCCCCCCAAGATTGTTCGAGGCAAGCTGTGCATGGAAAAACCCGTCTGCTACGGCTCTCTACACCAGAAGCTATTCGTACGCTGTCCAATCCCACTATTTGTTTCTAATGATTTTGATCTTTTGCCTTTATAGAAAGGGGTATTCATGAGACGTCCGGTAATTGCTGGGAACTGGAAAATGTACAAAACGGTCAAAGAGGCGGTCCAATTTGTCGAACAATTGCGACCATTGATTCAGCATTCAGGTCATTGTGATGTTGTCGTTGCTCCTCCGTTTACGGCCCTCTCCGAGACTATCAGGGCCACTCGAGGCAGCAATATTGCGGTGTCCGCGCAGGACCTGTATTGGGAGAAGGAAGGCGCCTTCACCGGTGAGATCTCTCCTTCCATGTTGGCAGATGTGGGATGTGCCTATACGATTATCGGGCATTCTGAGCGCCGTCAGTTTTTCGGCGAGACCAATCACACTGTCAACCGGAAGATTCGGGCGGCCCTGGGTGTCAAACTGATCCCTATCGTTTGTGTCGGAGAGACCTTGGCGGAGAGGGAGGCAGACCAGACCCACAAGGTCATCGAGACTCAGTGTTCTGAAGGGTTAGCTGGATTGACAGTGGACGACTTTTCCCGTATTATCGTGGCTTACGAGCCTGTTTGGGCCATTGGCACGGGCCGGACGGCAACTCCGGACATTGCTGCAGAAGCTCACCTCCTTATTCGTGAGCTGGCTCGAAAGTTCTTCGGTGAGGATTCTGCGCGTAACCTGAGAATTCTTTACGGTGGCAGCGTCAAGCCAGATAATATTAAAGGCCTGATGGCCCAGGAAGATATTGACGGCGCCTTGGTGGGAGGGGCCAGTTTGAAAGTGGAGTCTTTTGCTGCGCTGGTGAATTACTAAGGGTTACCTTCGAGATTTGCGATGGGATGAGGATTAATGACTATTCTTCTGACAATTATTCATGTCTTTGTTTGTTTAGTGCTTATCCTGGTAGTACTCTTGCAGTCAGGAAAGAGCGCTGATCTGGCAGGAGCCTTTGGTGGAGCCGGATCCCAGACTGCCTTTGGGGCTCGTGGCACGGCCACGTTTCTGTCAAAGTTAACCACGGGAGCTGCTGTGGTCTTCATGATTACTTCTTTGACTCTCTCGATTTATCGCAGTAAAGGCACTGGCAGTTCGATTATGGAAAAAGCCAAGGTTCCCGCGAGCAAGCCGGCAGCGGAGACGCAGACCAAACCGGCTGCGCCGATGCCAGGACCTTTGCAGCCATCATCTCCCCCCCCCTCTCCTTCCCATCCGGCGGGGTCTGGGGGCGCTCAGCCCCAGCCGAAGTAAGGCGTGGATTCTGAGTTCGATTTAGAGTGCGGAAGTGGTGGAATTGGCAGACACACCATCTTGAGGGGGTGGCGGCGCAAGCCATGCGGGTTCAAGTCCCGCCTTCCGCACCAGTCTAATCGACACATATCAAACTGCCTATTCTAGGAACCGGGAGCAACAATATACCCATAGCGCCAAGAGCGGCAGTGAATGAGGCTCGTGGCGAGAATAAGATTGGTGTCTGAGCCATGTGCTTGTGTTGCTATGGCTGCCGATGTGGCGTTGGGGTTCTGTTCTCTCATCGGCAGTTTCTTCGCACGGCAAACCCAATCCACTAGGCCGTTGATGGATGGAGGTGGAATAAGTCTCGACCCGCATCAGGTGTTAATTCCTCCTTTGCAGTTTCCTGTCTTCCATCCTCATATCGGCTGACAGTGTCGGACCTTCCGTCCGGGTCCAGAATTTGCCCGAGGGCGTCAGGCAAATCTCCCTCCTTTAGCAAAATCCTTCCACAGAACCTAAGAAAATGGGTATAGAATAGGCTCTGTCAGCGGTCCAGTTCTCCTTTCCCCTTTTGAGATTTCCTTTCTGTTATCCATACAAAGGGGGCGTCCATGAATATGGTTCGTCCCAGGGTGATTCGTTTCGGAATCTTCCAGGCCGATATTCATACCGGAGAATTGTTGAAGAGCGGCCACACGGTCCCCCTGCAAGAACAACCCTTCCGCGTCCTGGCCCTGCTGTTGGAGCGACCGGGCCAACTGGTGACTCGAGGTGAATTCCAGAAGCGGCTCTGGCCCAACGATACGGTAGTGGACTTTGAGCACGGCTTGAACCTGGC
>DATKMG010000077.1:0-2278 GCA_035541995.1 Terriglobia bacterium | reverse complement strand
GCCAGGTTCAAGCCGTGCTCAAAGTCCACTACCGTATCGTTGGGCCAGAGCCGCTTCTGGAATTCACCTCGAGTCACCAGTTGGCCCGGTCGCTCCAACAGCAGGGCCAGGACGCGGAAGGGTTGTTCTTGCAGGGGGACCTTGTGGCCGCTCTTCAACAATTCTCCGGTACGAATATCGGCCTGGAAGATTCCGAAACGAATCACCCCGGGACGAGCCACATTCATGGACGCCCCCTTCTGTACGGACGAGAGACAGAACGCGACAAGAAGAAAGGAAGGGCAAACCCCTCGACTGGGTCCATTCTACAACAGACCGGGAACTTTTGGACGAATTTTGCCACGTATTCTGCGCTAGAATTATAGTCCCTACGGGATTCAGGAACTTCTCGCAGGTTTCACGTTCGAAGGTGACAGCACAATGCGCATTGTTGACATCTCTGGATGCGGGGAGCTGGAATGCACAATTTCTTCAAGCTCTTGTTAGTGCTTGGCTGCTTATCGATATCAATCGGAAAGGTCTTTGCAGGAGTCGCAGCCATTTGGGCGGTCAATGATGGGGAGAAGGTGGAGAAGGATGACTTGCATAATCCCAACAAGTCTTCCAACTCAGCTTGGGACGGTACGACAGTCAAGATTTTTGCTGCTCGCAATGAGGTCGTGTCCTTTCAACTGATCGTAGAAGCGGACGGACAAGGGATTACATCGCTTTCCGCCAGTTTGCCTGAACTGAGCTTCACGTTAGGAAACGCACCGATCACCTATTCCCCTCCTGAACTCGATCCTACGCTTTATGTCAATCGGCCGATCCAGATCTTCTCCGAGAACTATATGAATGTAACAGCACCTACGCAGGCTGACTGGATTGTCCAATTGGGAACCCCCTCGGCACCCAAAGACATGACGGGGTGGAAACCCGTTCAGCTTGTCCCCGAAAATGCCAGAGTGGGCCGGGGTGGATTTCCTCTCCAAGTAAGACCGTCCAACAACCAGGCCCTCTGGTTCGAGATTTACACTGGCCATGGACGACCTGCTGGGATTTACCAGGGTAGCGTTAACCTAACTGCTGACAAGAGGACTTATCCGGTACCTGTACAGCTTGAGTTATTAAACTTCACTCTCCCCGAGCACAACAGCTTGCAGGCCATGATCTATTATGAAAGCGAGCAACCCGAGCTTTATCAGGGGCGCAATCTGGACTCAGAATACCATCGGTTCGCGCATCGTCAACGAATTGAATTGGTCAATGCTTACGATGTGTCTTTGGTCACAAACCAGGCGGGGCGCTTCACCGGTGATGACTTTTCCGCGGCACACGGGTACGAAGGACCCGGCGAGAACGTGGGGAATGTGATTATTCCTGCCTCTTTTTATGGCCCAGGAGACCAGTATGATGAGCAGAACCAGGCCCGGCAGACTTCTGACCAGTGGATGTCGTTTCTGTATAGCCATTTTCCCTCGGCTTTGACCTTTCTTTATATGCCCGATGAACCGGGACCATCGGACTATGGCCGTATCTGGACGATAGCAAACAACATCCACTCCAATCCGGGACCGGGAAACCGTCTCCCTATTTTTGTCACGCATGAGTACACTGCGGCTCTTGACGGAGCGATTGACATCTGGTGCTCCGGCACACAGCTTTATCAGGATGAGCGTGCCGCCTTGGAGCGAGGGCAGGGAAGGCAATATTGGATCTATAACGGAATGCGCCCTTACTCGGGGGCGGTTCTGATCGATTCACCGGCAACCGATCCAAGGGCCATTCCCTGGATTTGCTTCAAACACGAAATTCCCGTTTATTTCTATTGGCACAGTGTGCACTGGATGCACAATTTCCAGAAGCCTACCGATCGGATTCAAAATGTCTGGGCCAACCCGGTGACCTTCGATAACCGCGGGCAGATTGGAAAGCCACCGGATTACGGTTCGTTCGCCAATGGGGACGGCGTTCTGATTTACCCTGGCACGGAAGTCCTTCATCCGGAGGAAGACCGGCGAATCCCGGGGCCGTGTGCGGCGATCCAGCTCGCTAACTTCAGGCGAGGCGTTCAGGATCATCTCTACTTGACTCTGGCTATGAGATTGGGCTTGAAATCCGAGGTTGAGCAAGCTCTTCAGACCGTGGTGCCCCGATGTCTTTCGGAGGCTACCGAGACCGTCGGATTTGCTGAGACCGGAAACGAATATGAGTCAGCCCGGTACATGTTGGGGAAGGCAATTGAGGCGCATGCGGAGGAGTTGAAGGCGCAGACTGCTATTGAGCGCCGGGAGATCCT
>DATKMG010000076.1:0-5697 GCA_035541995.1 Terriglobia bacterium | reverse complement strand
CAACTCCGGCGTCTCATCGGTGAGTCCCAGAACTACCAAGCCCTGATCCCTGTACTCTTTCTGGAGCTGGTCGAGAAGCGGCATTTCAATTCGGCAAGGTCCGCACCAGGTCGCCCAGAAATTGAGGAGGACCACGGTTTCCCGACTGTTGATTTCCACCACGTAACAGGATTTTGTGTTGCCACCGAGGTCCAGGGACTCCTCCCTCAGGATCCTTGCCCGTTTTATACCATCGGGGAGATTCGCATATTGAATCACGAATGAATTATAGAGCGCACTCAAGGTTGCCGGCTCGTCGCTGGGCCCTTGTTTCAAGAACCTCTTTGTGTCGGCGGGTTTGGTTTTCGAGTAGTGACGGACTTGAGCCAGGTACAACCAGCTATCCTGAGCGTTGGAGACCAGCACCATATTGTTTTTCGGCCAGCCCCATTCAATTCGAAGTTTGTCGGGGAGGACGGCTGCCTTTAGAATGGGAGTCTCCCCGGTCTGTTGGTAACCGACGGCCTTTGATTCTTGTTTCATCACGCCTTCGAACTGATACGATTTCAGACCTCGATAAGTCTCCGCCATTCTCATAAGGATCTGCAGGGCTTGCCCGTCGTTCTGCCCCAAACCGATTTGAGTACCCTGTGAGAAAAGCAGCAGAACTCCACCAGACAAGATCTTGCCCAAGCGTCGACGAGACGGTCGAGTGTGGATGGACATGGCCGTTTGATCTCTTGTCAGGATTCTCATTTCTGTTTATCACCGAGCGGTGGCGGTACGCGATTCAAAGATGCGGACCGCAACATAGGCTACCAGCGCGAATATATAAAACACCAAGAGCAACCAGGCGACACCTTGCAGTGTGCCTACGATTGTCCGGTATACCTCCAACACCCATCGCTCTGTGTTCAGCATGAGGGCCTGCTCATTGTTTTGATGAGGAGTGATGTACTTCTCCAGTTCCCAAATGCGGACACCACTGGAAATTCCTACGACGTAAATGGCGAACTGCAAATACCTGAGCCACGACTGGCTGATCTGGTTCGTCAGGATTCGGTCGAGGATGGCCCGAACTGAATGATGAAATAGCCAGGTAACAATCCCCGCAACAGTGAGAGAGATAAGAAATGTGACTCCCAGCAATGTGACAAACATGGCTTCCTCCTTGAATGTCAATCATGTCCTTCCAATTCACTGTGCGAGAATAGCCATGCTCAACAAACAAGTCCACTGGGGGTATGACACTTCCTGAAGTGTCATAAGAGTGACCCATGACCTGCTCAGGTCGCCACGGTCGATGAAAGTGCTGGAGGGCCGAGTTCCACGAGGCCGTAGTGGCGGACAGGAACCATCGGCCTCCCGGAGTTCGGCCCTCTAGAAAACCGCATTTTCATAAGAGCCGTCGTAAAGCCATGTTTTGAACGGTTCCCCCTGTATTCCACGCTATCGCTATGAATTAGCCGGCAGTGTAATGCCGAGTTTGCTCAAAGCTTAGACACTCTCATCGATGGCTGCAACCCGAGACTCCTCCGGTACACGCTCATTCTCATTGGAAAGGAATTGAGTGACGAAGGATCTCAACTCTTCGAGCGACGGCTGGGCTATCAGCCGGAATTCCACCCGGCGGCAATGGTGCGGAAGCTTATCGTGCTGGACCATATCAGTGATGACAAAGGTATCGGGGGTAAGGCCCTTCTCCCACCCTGGCTCAGAAGCGTTTCGAAAACTGAGTCTCGTCGGATCGATCCCCGCAGCGACCAGCGTGGCGTGGGCCCAATTTACGAAGTCAGTCCAGCAGGAAATCACTGCAATGGTGAGGAAAGGTGGGAGGGCTTTCAACTGCCTGACCTCATCCTGAACAGAACGGGACTTTAGGAAGATACAAGTCACGTCCTGCGGCAAAAGGGCTTGAACGACGTCGGCTCGGCCGTAAATGGAGACGGGTATGGATCCGATCCAGACGTCCGACCTGCCACACTCTTCATAGCCCACTCCGAAGCAGCGGAACCGGGTCGCTCGTTCAATTTCCTTAATCAAGATGTTCCGAAGATGGATATTCGGCTCTATTACAAGGAAATGATCCGGGGGTTGAAACGTTAGCCTGCTTTTGATGCGATCCCGAATTTCTTTAAGCGAGTACCCCCTCTTTCGCGCTGTGCTCAGGAACGTGGAAATCAGTTGATCAAGTTCCAACCCCGCATCTGGATGTGCTCTCTGATCGAGCGTACGAACATAGACCCCACTGCCCTTTCGGATATTCACCCAGCCTTTGCCTGCCAAGTCCCTATAAGCGCTATTCACTGTATTGGAATGGAGTTCAAACCGGCGGGCCAGTGCCCGCGTACTGGGCAATCTCTGGTTAGGTTTTAGCTCCCCGGATGTAATGGCCAGTATGATCTGAGTGGTCAATTGCTCATGTACCGGAACGTCACTGTGTTTGCTGATCCAGATCTTCATAGGGAATAGGGGATAGGGAATAGACAGCAAGCAGCGAAAAAAAAACCATGCGCCAGCGAAATGGACACCAATGACTCTTAACCATGAAATTGCACTCTCAGAAACTCTGGAGCTTGCCTTTAAGTGACTTTTGAAGACCCCGCAGAGTCCTTCCCAATTCTTCTACTTTATTGTCAATACAATCGGACGTATTCAAGGTTAAGTACTCCAGCCTACGTGCCAGGCACAGTTGAGTTTCCAATTCGGCCAGGGATCCAAGTGCCATTGAAATATGGTGCAGATACTCTCTCGTTGAATCTCGTGCGTGTCCTTCTGCAATATTGCTAGGCAGTGACACCGCCGCCCTCTGCATTTGGCTAGCCAGCCCATAGACCTCATACTTGGGGAAGTCTTTCGTGTATCGATAGACAAGTTCCGCCACTTCTATGGCAACTTGCCATGCTCTTAGATCCCTGTAACTACTTGCTGGCATGTCATTCCGTCTCCAACCGAGTGCTTTGAACACAAACCATTGTGGGAGTGTGACTCATGATCCCAGGCATCTATCCCCTATCCCCTATCCCCTATCCCCTAATCTCAATCTCTTCCACCTTCCCGTCCACAAATCGCACCCGAGTTTTTCCTGGCAAGCCGCCCGGCTTCCGGTCAAACTCATAAACTTGGGCTCCGCCAGCTCCCGTGGTGATCAATTGCCCATCTCCGATAGAAAGGCTGACCTGAGCAAAGCTCATGCCTTTTTCCAATTGGTGGGCTCTAACCTTTCCCCAAACCTGCGGGGACCAGTGGGCATAAACCTCTGTAGGGTTCTTAGAAAAAAAAAGGTCGTCAAGCTGAATCTGGTACTCTTGATCCTTTCCAGAATAGAATCCGACGATCGTTGCAAAGGACTGGCCGCCCTTCTCGAAAACAAACAAGACCTCCCGGTCCCCGCTTCTTAAAGGGGCAGGCCGCTCCCTGACTTCACCCACGATAAAACTCTCCATAGGCTCGAAAAGAAGTGTTGGCTTGGACGGTCCAGGCTTCGTCGAAGGAACCCATTGGAAATAGGCCGCTCGGTACCCTGCCTTTACCCAGAGTGTACTGCCGATGAGTTTTCGAGCACTAATTAGATCGTCGACGTAAAACTTGGGAACCACTACCAGGTAATCCTTATCCAGAGTTCGCTGGGTGACGGGCCTTACTCTAGCAGGTTGGCTTCTTTGGTAAAAAACACAAGCTACCCGAAGTCCGATTATCATCACTACGATCCCCAGCCAGATTAACCTCCGTTTGAGTTTCTGGTCCATAACTTACCGGTTCGCCTTCCTGGCCCCGCAAAATAGCCCACAATTATCATAGCTTCCGGTTGGAGTACAGACTCTTGTAACATGGAACAGTGCGCTATTCGCCCATACCGACGATGAAGCGTGTAATAATTGATAATCGCAGAATATGGTGACAACTCTTTGTCTCGAAGGGACAATGGAAAGCAGCCATGGGTGACGCGAAAAGCGCGTCACCCATGGATTTTCGTCCCCCCAAGAATCTCCACTCCGGCAGGGGTGGCGGAGTCGAATATCATTATATTCTGCGAATGTCAGTAATAGTGCCAGGCATGAACAGCCCAGGACGTCCTGAAAGGAAGAAAGAGATTAGCCAGGAGCGGCGCGCACTGACCTGAGGGAATCGTAGGGTTCCGGGTCCATCAAGAAAGGCGGTCTCATGAAGGCAGTCGTATTCGATGGAAGGTTGAGAGTGCAGGAGCGCCCTGAGCCACCTTTCACTGGGGGCGAGACTCTTATTCGGTTGCTCAAGGCCGGGATTTGCAACACTGACCTTGAGATTACTCGCGGATATTTTAGGTTTCAGGGGGTGCTGGGACATGAATTTGTGGGCTTGGTAAAAGCATCCCGCAATCCTGCCTTGGTGGGGAAGCGAGTTGTCGGTGAGATTAACGCAGCTTGCGGACAATGCTCCTATTGCCGCAAGGGGTTGGGACGTCACTGTCCTTCTCGCACTGTCCTGGGAATCTTGGGCCGGGACGGTTCATTTCAGGAGTCTTTTTTTGTTCCTGAAGAGAGCCTACATGTTGTTCCTCAGTCAATATCTGATGATGCAGCAGTCTTCGTAGAACCGTTAGCCGCTGCCTGTGAGATCCTGGATCAGGTTCGGATTCGCCCGGAGGACAGTGTTGCAGTCTTGGGAGATGGTAAGTTAGGCTTGCTGGTCAGCATGGTCCTCAGCCAGACGGGTTGCTCACTTGCGCTGATAGGGCGGCATCCCGCTAAAATGAAACTATTAAAGACGTTCAACGTGGAGACGTTACTGGAAGATTCATCCGAGAAAAGGACTCGCAGCTTCGATTTTGTCGTGGAAGCCTCCGGTTCTCCCCAGGGCTGGGAGCAGGCGCTTCGCCTCATCAGGCCACGAGGTACGATCATCCTGAAATCGACCTTCCACGGCGAAATCCCATTCAATCCTGCCCCTCTCGTAGTGGATGAGATTACGGTGGTAGGCTCCCGGTGTGGCCGTTTCGAAGCAGCGTTGGGGCTCTTGCATGAGAAGCGGGTCGATCCCACCCCGTTACTGCAATATCGGTTTCCTTTGGAGTCCGCCGTGGAAGCCTTTGAAACAGCCCAAAAGCCGGGGGTTTTGAAGGTGATCTTGGTGAACTCTGATGATTAGGGAAAACTGTTAACACGATGATCCTGGAAAAGGGATTTCTTCTATGAAAATGCAGGCTTAAGGTGGCCGCCGCGCGGGTGATCGCCGTCACCCGTCGTGGAGGTGACCAGGGTCAAATAGGTCGCCGCTCGGGGGACAGCGGTCCCATGAACGGCTCCCACGCTCTCCCCATGACTGCCATTTTCATCCGCGGCAGTGACTTAAAAAGGTCATGGAGCGGTCTCAATTGGCGTCCAACAACCGGATCTTGATGTTTCGAAACCAGATTTCGCCACCGTGGTCCTGCAGATCGATATGGCCACGGCTGACTGAGTCAAATCCCTCCATTTTGGCAAACTTGCTGCGAGTGACACTGGCTTTGAATTCCTGGCTCCCCCTTTCAAACTCCAGCACCTTTGTTTCGTTGATCCAGTGTTCGATATGCAAGCCTTGGACCACGATCCTGCCATCGTTGAAATGACCAGGAGGGTGGACAGGTCTTTGGCTCGGACCTATCAGATCATACAAGGCACCGGTAACCCGGGTTGGCCCACTCTGAGCATCTTCGTTGGCCTGATCGTCGATCAACTGGAATTCAAATCCTATCGGCGT
>DATKMG010000075.1:0-6956 GCA_035541995.1 Terriglobia bacterium | reverse complement strand
CCCACCCAGGGCGGCCGCCGCGGGGACGGCGGTCCCGAGCTCCTGCCGCTGACGGCGCCCTGGGCTACTGTCTGCCGCCCCCAGCGGGGCTCAATAAGGAAGAAGCGGCCTCCTGCCGCTTCACAAATGTCCAATCTCCAGTCTTGGCCTTTCAGGCCAAGGGGTTGCCAGGTCACCAAGAAAACCTGAACCAGCTTCTCTTTTGTACGTTACTTTTGATTGCACCTGGTAAGGCCTCACAGTTTGACAGATAGGCTCCTCGATGATAATATCGGTTATCGTAATCGGTAGTCGTCAGTCAGGCGCTCCCTCGAGGATCAAGAGGCAGCGGCGCGGGATTTCCTCAAGGAACTTCAGGGCTGCCTCCGGATCACGGCGCCTTTCGCTGGAGTAATCACCGCACGCAACGTACTTCCCGGCGCCCTGGTCGGACCCGGCGGGAGCCAGTCGACACCTCTCGTGCGGCTCGAACAAGTCTCCCGCCTTCGCCTGGTCGTGGCCGTACCGGAGGCAGAAGTTTCCGGGATCGTGCGCGGCGCTCGCGTCCTTTCACGGTTCCCGCCTATCCCGGCGTCACATTTGAGGGCACAGTGGCCCGAGTTGCCCACTCCATTGACCCGAAAACGCGAACGATGGCGGTCGAGATGGGTGTACGCAATTCGGACGGAAGGCTGGCCCCGGGTATGTACCCGGACGTGACCTGGCCGGTGCGGAGGTCCTCTGCTTCGCTCATGGTTCCTCCTACCAGCATTGTGACAACAACTGAGAGATCATTCGTCGTTCGGGTGAACGATGGTGTAATTCAGTGGGTCAATGTGAAACGTGGCGCTTCGATCGGCAACCTCGTGGAGGTGTACGGACCCCTAGCGGCAGGAGATACGATCGTACGACGGGCATCCGACGAATTGCGGGAGGGCACCCGTGTCACCGTTCGAGAAAATAGAAGTTGAGAACCGCAGCACACCAGTGCTGTAAATAGCGCACCGGCTTGATCCGGTGGGGGAGAGGAGGCGATATGAACAAACACGACAGAGAACAACGCCGGAATATACTCTGGGGAATGACGGCTGCCGCTTCCGGATTCGTAATTTCGTCGTGTTCTGGACACAGAGAAGAAACCGGAGGCGTCGAAAAGGCTGAAGGCACGAAGGAAGAATCTGAGGAAGAGGTCTCTCCAGCCGAAGACCTTATGCGTGAGCACGGAATTCTTAAGCGGGTCATTCTCGTCTATCGAGAAGCCATCCGCCGGCTTGATGCCAACCGGGAACTGCCGCCGGAGGCCCTCAGGGACTCTGCCAATCTTATCCGTCGTTTCATCGAGGACTACCACGAGAAACTTGAAGAGGACTTTTTATTCCCTCGATTCCGAAAAGCAAATACGCTGGTTGAACTCGTGGACACGCTCTACACACAACACCGGAGAGGCCGCACCGCCACGGATGCCATCTTGCGCCTGTCAACGAATTCAGCCCTGAAAAACCCTGAGGACCGGCGCCGGTTGCGTGACTTGCTGGAAGGATTTGCCCGGATGTACGAGCCACACGAAGCGCGCGAAGACACGGTTCTGTTCCCTGCTTTTCGCCGGATCGTCCCTGCGCAGGAATATGACGCCCTGGGGGAGGATTTCGAGAAGAAAGAACACCAGCTGTTCGGACAGGACGGTTTTGAGAAGAACGTGGAAGAGGTCGCCAGAATAGAAAAAGTGCTAGGGGTTTACGATCTGGCAATGTTCACGCCGTCGGAGTGAACCAGCGAACATTCTTGTGAAAATTCGGGTTTTAGAGTGGGAGCCGCGCGAGTGACCGCCGTCACCCGTCGCGGCGATCGCCCGCGTCAAATTGGTCGCCGCTCTGGGGAGACCGGTCCCACGATCAGCTCCCACTCTCCCCCTAAGACCGCTATTTTCATCCACGGTAGATAACCTGAAAAGGTCACCCAACACTCTCTATCTCACTAAAATTGAAGTGAAAAGTTCCGAGGTTTCGGAGAATTCCGGTACGCGAGTATGGGGGAGTCGCTCAACAAGTCCGAGAAAGAGCACTTCCCTGAAAATCCGGCTATTCAGAGTCATTCCTCTGTCAAATGCGTATTGAAGCCGAGCTGAACCAGCCTTTCGAAGGCGTCCCAGACATCTGTGGGAATGATTTGTGGTATTTGATACCCCCTTTCTGCGTAAAGCTTGATCCGCTGAAGATCGCCGACCATAATTCCTATCACTTCTTCCTTTGATCCCACGCCGTTAGGATAATCCTCAAATGAGATTGGGGGCGAGGTAACGATGAGGCTCTTTTCCGGCCAGACCTTCTTGAACGTGGCGTAGGCCCTGCGTTCCATATAAGGTTTGTGAACCACGATGAATTGCTCGGGATTCATTCCCTTTTCTGCGAAAAGTGCTTTCGTAAAGAGAACGTTCTCTCCGGTATTCGTGGATCTGTTCTCAATGAGGATCTTGTCCTGAGGAACCCCTGCCTGAACGGCGATTCGGGCAAACTTGTCTGCCTCCGGTTCATCCCAAAGACCCTGAGTGAGGCGACCCAAACCACCAGAGAACACAATGAGTGGCGCCCATCCATCCAAGAAGAGCTTTGCACCATACTCCCCAATTCGCGAATCGTGACTCCCGAGTACTAAAATGCAGTCAGCTTTCTTGAGTTCGTGATTGAGATGGTGGTAATCCCAGATTTTCTGCGCCAGAAAATCAACTTGTATACGATCCATTCCCCCTAATCATAAAAGCTACTTAAGTCCTGGTCAAACAAATGGCTTACCTATTGCATTTTAAGCTCAGCAAAGTTGAAATAAGCGGTATGCTGTTTGTAGCGAAATAAGGTTTTAAGCCCGCTGTGCATTTTAGGAGGGAACGAAGGTAATTTCCCCGCCAGCGAAGCTCCTTTACTTTGGAGGATAGCGAGGTGACAGCCCACGCTCCAAGTGGACGTCGTATATGAAAACCGGTACGAATCTAGGGCCATATAAAATCCTCTCGCCGCTGGGGAAAGGTGGAATGGGAGAAGTATATCGTGCTAAGGATACCCGCTTGGGCCGCGAAGTGGCAATCAAGGTTCTTCCCGAGCGGTTGAGCGGCGATGCATCAGCCCTCGCTCGCTTCGAGCGCGAAGCGAAAGTACTGGCAGCTCTTTCTCACCCGAACATTCTTACCATTTTCGATGTGGGGTCTGAAACCGGCATTTCCTTTGTGGTCATGGAGCTGTTGCCCGGGGAAACGCTGCATAGGCGGATTATGCAACGTCGTCCCCAGTGGCCTCAGGCAGTTCAAATGGGGATCGAGATTGCCGAAGGGCTTTCCGTGGCACACTCCAAAGGAATCATTCATGGCGACCTGAAACCGGAAAACATCTTCTTGACGGCCGATGACCGCGTAAAAATCCTGGATTTTGGATTGGCGCGCTGGCATCACGATGTTAACTCAGCAGAGGCCGAGTTCAAGACAGCCGCAGAGCTGCCCACCGTGACTGGAATTGTAATGGGGACCATCCCTTACATGTCTCCCGAGCAATTGAAGGGAGTTCATGTTGACCCGAGAAGCGACATCTTTTCCTTGGGTTGCGTGTTGCAGGAAATGATGACCGGCAAAAGTCCCTTTGCACGTTCAACCTCGGCGGAAACTATGTCAGCTATCTTGAAAGAAGATCCTCCCTCGCTCTTGGGATTTGATCCAGTCCTTCCAATGGGTTTGGACCAGATTGTGAAACGCTGTTTGAATAAGGAACCCGATCACAGATTTCAATCTGCCGGCGATTTGGCATTTCACCTGCGCCAAATTCTAGATAGTGTTTCACTTCCAACAACAACGCGACAGGCTGGAAGAGACGCCCGCCGTAACCGAATGAGCGTGAAAGCAATCGCCGCTGCAATCGTCTTGTTGTTGATAGGAGCGTTCGCCTTCCATCGGATCGGCATGAAGAAGGTTACAGTCGATCATCCCCAGTTCAAGTCGGTTGCCGTGCTTCCTTTGCAGAATTTCTCGGCGGATCCGAATCAGGAGTATTTCGTCGATGGAATGACGGAAGCTTTGATTACAGACCTTGCGAAAATCAAAGCAATCAAGGTCATCTCTCGCACATCCGTGATGTTGTACAAAAACTCTAAACAATCCACCCGCGAAATCGCGAGAGTCCTCGAGGCAGATGCTTTGATTGAAGGCTCGGTGATGCGGTCCGCAGATCATGTGCGGATCACTGTTCAGTTGATTGACCCATCGTCGGATCAGCACCTTTGGGCAGAAAGTTATGAGCGCGAATTGAAGAACGTCTTCGCTCTACAAGGCGAGGTAGCACAGGCTATCGCACAACAAGTACGTGCCGTTATCACACCTGAAGAGCAGGCGCGCCTGGTCAAAAAACGTCCGGTGGATCCGGAGGTCTATGAACTCTATCTGAAGGGTCGCCACATTATGATGAGGGGAGGATTGGAAGATGTACGCAAGGCGATCAAATACTTCCAATCCGGCCTTGCGAAGGATCCTGGCAATGCTTTGATTTATACCGGTCTGGCAGATGCCTACATTTACCAGATGAGCGATGTGCACGAAAGTCCGGCAGAAGCAACCGCCAAATCCCGAGCCGCAGCGATGAAAGCCTTGGAGCTGGACGAGTCGCTTGCGGAGGCTCACACTTCCCTGGCAATGATCAAGTTCTCCTACGACTGGGATTGGACTGGTGGAGAAATTGAGCTGAAGCGGGCAATCGAGCTGAACCCAGGATATTTGGAGGCTTATGTTACTTACGGTTTCTATTTAACGATAGTTGGACGGCACCCGGAGGCCCTCGCTTGTTTCGAAAAGGCTCACAGACTCGATCCGATTGATTCCTGGACCTATCGGGGTGAGGGGTATTCGGATTTCATGGCGCACAAATATGATGAAGCGATTGAGCAATATGAGAAGAGTTTGGAAATTGAACCCGCTCCTATGACGTATTTCGGTCTTGTGTTGGCCCGTGCAGAAAAGGGAGATTATGCGACTGCCATTTCTGAAGCAGAAAAGGCTACGAAACTAAATGACAGCCCGCTCCTTTTGACGAGCCTGGCCAGCGCGTATGCATTGGCCGGTAGACGCGCTGATTCAAACCGAATACTCCGGCAACTGGAAGAAATTTCTAAGCATCAAGGTCCTGCGCCGCCCTGGCACGGCCCGCCTAACCGCTACGTTTGTCCTTATGAAGTAGCTGGCGTTTATGCGCAACTGGGGGACAACGATCAGGCATTTGAATGGCTGGACAAGGCGTATCAGAGCCGAAGTTGCATGTACTGGCTCCACACGGATCCGAGACTCGATTCCCTCCATTCCGATCCCCGCTTCCAGGAGCTCCTGACCAAGATGAAGTTCCCCCAGTAGGTCACTTGGTAGTTACCCAAGGCTTCAGTCACTTAACTGCAGGACCACATTGCAGGGCCGGTAAATGTGTGGAGAGAGTGAGCAGGAACTACCTTGGCAAAGTTCAGGTTCTTATACCCGGCAACCAGGTCGGCTTGGGTGATAGAGCTGTTTTCAACAACTATTCAACTCTTAGCTCCAGCCAGGCGCATCGAGAATTTCAACGATGCGAGTGCCAAAAACAATGCCAGAAAGATCCAGCCTGCTCCGACACTCTTTGCCGCCTCTAAAGCAGAGGCAAACTCAAGTACCAACGTCGGTGAGGGCGGTAGCGCCCTGACTTCTCGAAAAAGTGGCACGAGTCCTGCCACAAGGGCCAATACAATCGTGAGACCTGCGACGATCAAGCCGGGCAGAGCACGTTTCCATGGAAAAGGAATTGGCGGTGGTGTCGCGGCCTCTTGCCGCACGGCATCCATCACGGAATTGACGAAACCCGACGAGGGGAGAATCTCCTCCTGCTCGGAAAGAATTCGATCAATGTCGTCCCATCTCATCCGGCCTCCTTCTTAAGGAAGGGCATTGTCAATACTGGCTGGAGTTTTTTGCGGAGGACTTCCCTTCCCCGGAATAATCTGGCTTTGAGGGTCCCCTCTGCCATACCCAGGCTGCGCGCTGCAGCAGAAATATCCATGTTGTGGAAATAATAAAGAACCAATGGCTCCCGATACTTTGACGGAAGTGTCAAAACTGCCCGCCGTATGACGCCATCTCGATCCCTTTTTTCAAGCCCTCCATCAGGAGCCCGGGGATCCCTCATCTTTGTCACCTCATCAAGCGGCACTGTTCTAGCCGGAATCCGCTGCAGTTCGGAACAGTAGAGGCGGGTAGCCAGAGCAAAAAGCCACGTCGAGAAGGCAGCCTCTCGCCGCCAACTGCCAAGGGCACGATAAGCTCGCAGGAACGCCTCCTGAGCCATCTCTTCCGCACGACCACGGTCCCAACAGAACCGGTAGGCCAGATTCACCAGCGGCCCCTGCCAGCGACGTACAATCCCTTCGAAAGCGGAAAGGTCCCCGGTCAAGACTCTGTCGACGTCAGCTTGATCCTCATTTGCACTCATCCCACCTCCGAATCTGTGGAACTCAGTTGGTTGGACTGATGCGATGCTCTATGGGTTGCATTTTTTAATTCACCAACTTAAAAAACGCAACCTTATCCCAAGTGAACCAGTCCTACCGGATGATTGAAACGAACTGTTCAAAGGAGGATATCATGGGCCATATTTTTCTGTTTCTGAGTGTTTCGGCTGTTGCGCTCTTCTCGTTCGTCGCGGTAGCCTCGTGGGCTGATGCCCACCGCCGGGAGAGAGAAGCCTACTATAAAAGCGAGATTACCAGGAAAATTATCGAGACGCAGGGGGCGGGGTCCAGTTCCGCCCTGGAACTCATCCGTGAAGAGGAAAAGATTGAGGCTAAGCGTCGAAGGGAAGGGATCAAGCTAGGCGGTTTGGTGACAACTGCAGTCGGCATTGGCATTCTGATTTTCTTGAAGATGCTGGTAACGAATGAACCTGTTTATCTTTCCGGGCTTATTCCCTTGTTTGTCGGTATTGCACTCC